>NZ_NEJZ01000016.1:0-179434 GCF_002113215.1 Pseudomonas sp. B15(2017) | reverse complement strand
GGCTTCAGCGGCGGCGGTGGCAGTTTCGGCGGGGGCGGGTCCTCCGGCGGCTGGTGATAACAATAATGAGCAGGCACTTCACGACATGGCATTACTGACTGAACACGAACAACGCAAGGTCGCCGAGGCCATCGCCCGGGTCGAGCGCGACACCGACGCCGAACTGGTGACGGTGCTCGCGGCCCGTGCCGACGACTACGCGTACATCCCGCTGCTCTGGGCCAGCCTGCTGGCGCTGATTGTGCCGGGGATCGTGCATTACCTGACCGGCTGGCTGACGATGCACAGCCTGTTGCTGGTGCAGTGGGGCATTTTCATCGTGCTGTGCCTGTTGTTTCGCTTGCCGACAATCACCACACATCTGGTGCCACGCCGTGTCCGGCACTGGCGCGCGTCGAACCTGGCGCGGCGGCAGTTTCTCGAACAGAACCTGCACCACACGGTGGGCAGCACCGGCATGCTGATTTTTGTCTGCGAGGCGGAGCGGTATGTGGAGATCCTGGTGGATGAAGGGATTTCCAGAAAACTGGACAACAAAAGCTGGGATTCGATTGTCGCGGCGTTTACCGAACAGGTCCGGCAAGGGCAGACGTTGCAGGGGTTTGTTACCTGTATCGAGGCGTGCGGGGAATTGCTCAAGGTGCATGTGCCGGTGACGCAGGTTCGCAATGAATTGCCCAATCGGCTGGTGGTGCTGGGGTAAACCGTTCGGGAAATTAGCCGTGCCCTTGAGCGCCATCCCCCCTAAACTAGCGGCCATTCCCGATTTGCCCGTCCGAGGCCGCTTTTTCCCATGTCCGTTACCGCTCCCTCCGCATCTGCCAAACCGGCGCCCGATCATCACGCCCGGTTCATCGAGCTGCTGCAAACCAGCCTCGAACAGAACGGCTTTATCAAACTGGTGCTGGCCAGGTACGTCGGCGAAGAAGCGGATCTGCAGCGGATCATCATCAAACCGGTGACGGTCAAGGCGCAGCCGTGCCTGTCGTTCGTTTATCGCTACAAGACCCGCGACATCACCAAGAACCTGCCGCTGGACGAAGCGGTGGCGACGATTGCCGGGCTGCTGCCGACGGCGTTCAAGAATGCGCATTTACTGACGCTGACTGACGAAGCCCAGCTCGAATACAGCAAAAAGGGCAAGAGCTCGCTGTTCATGAGCAAACCCCAGCAATTGCGCGAAGTGCCGTCCGCCGAGCATAACCGTGAGAAAAACCGCTTCCTCGATCTGAACCGGCCATTCCTCAAGGATCTGGGCGTGACCAATGCGCAGCACGAGCTGATCCCGGCGATGTCGCGCAAGTGGAAGCAGATCAACAAGTTCATCGAAGTCTTCAGCCATGCGCTGACCTCGTCGCCGCTGGCCCTGGACAAACCGGTGCGGGTGGCGGATTTCGGTTCGGGCAAGGGTTACCTGACGTTCGCCATTCACGACTACCTGCGCAACACCCTGAAGGCCGAGGGCGAAGTCACCGGCGTCGAGCTGCGTGAAGAAATGGTCAACCTGTGCAACACCGCCGCCGCGAAGCTGGAACACCCGGGGCTGGTGTTCAAATGCGGCGATGTGCGCAGCGTGGCGCCGAGCGAACTGGACGTGATGATCGCCCTGCATGCCTGCGACATCGCCACCGACTACGCGATCCACACCGGCATTCGTTCCGGCGCCTCGATCATCATGTGCTCGCCGTGCTGCCACAAACAGATCCGCTTGCAGATCCAGAGCCCGGCGTTGCTCAAGCCGATGCTGCAATACGGTTTACATCTGGGCCAACAGGCGGAAATGGTCACAGACAGCTTGCGTGCGCTGTTCCTCGAAGCCTGCGGTTACGAGACCAAGGTGTTCGAGTTCATCTCCCTGGACCACACCAACAAGAACAAGATGATTCTGGCGGTCAAGCGCGCCGAGCCGGTGGACCCGACTCAGCTGCTGGTGAAGATTCAGGAGTTGAAGGCGTTCTACCAGATCAGCGAGCACTGCCTCGAAACCCTGCTGCTCGCTGATGGCCTGCTGAAGCTCAAGGCTTGAGCTGAACCCCGGCGGGTAACGTGCCCGGTTGAGCCGGGCGCACCGCGGCCTTGCGCCCGAGCATCACCGTCGCGATCACCCCGCAGGCGAACAGCCAGGTGATCGGCTCCACGTGTTCGCCAAAGAACAGCGCGGAAAACGCGATAGTGAAGAAAATCTGCAACAACTGGATCTGACTGACCCGGGCAATGCCACCCATGGCCAGCCCGGCGTACCAGGCGAAGAACCCCAGGAACTGCGAAAACAGTGCGACGTAACCGAACGCCCACCAGGTTTTCGCCGACACCGCGCCCTGATGCTGCAACGCCAGGTACAGCACCGGGCCGATCAGCAACGGTGTCGACAGCACCAGCGCCCAGCAGATCACCTGCCAGCCGCCCATCTCCCGGGCCAGACGCCCGCCCTCGGCGTATCCCAGACCGCCCACCGCAATCGCACCGAGCATCAATAAGTCTCCGGCCTGAATGCTGCCGGCGCCGGTGTACAACGCATAACCCAGCACCAGCGCACTGCCCAGCGCGGCGGAAGCCCAGAAGGCTTTCGACGGTCGTTCATGGGACAGCCACGCCGCGTAAAGCGCCACGCACAGCGGCTGCAAGCCGTTGACCAGCGCACCGTGGGACGCCGGCAAGGTCTGCATGGCCCATGCCGACAGCACCGGGAAACCGAGAATCACCCCGGCGATCACCAGGCTCAGGCCTTTGACCTGCTTCCAGGTCGGCCACTTCTCCCGTCGCCACAACAACAGCGCCGCTGCCGGAATCGCCGCAAACAACGCGCGGCCCAGGCCGTTGAGCAGCGGGTGCAGTTCCTGCACCACGATGCGGGTGAAGGGCAGGGTAAGGCTGAAAATCACCACGCCGAGCAGGCCGAGGGCCATGCCGGTGTTTTCGCGCGAAGACATGAGGGCAAACCGATTCAAAGGTGGCAGGGAGGTGCTTTCATCTAGCCACAATCCACGGCAATCGGGCTGTTACAGCTGAGCGCAGAGTTATCCATACAGTTTGCGAACGCCATCGCGGTCCTTGGACTACTGTGAATATTCCTGTGCATTCACCAGAGGAGTCCTGCCCATGGCCGCGAAAAAGATTCTGATGCTGGTCGGCGATTACGTCGAAGACTACGAAGTGATGGTGCCGTTCCAGGCCCTGCAAATGGTCGGTCACACCGTCCACGCGGTGTGCCCGGACAAGGCCGCCGGCAAGACCGTGCGCACCGCGATTCATGACTTCGAAGGCGATCAGACCTACAGCGAGAAGCCCGGTCACCAGTTCGCCCTGAATTTCGATTTCGCCAAGGTCGACGCCAAGGACTACGACGCGTTGCTGGTGCCCGGTGGTCGTGCGCCGGAATACCTGCGGCTGAATGAAAAGGTCCTGGAACTGGTGCGGGCCTTCGACAAGGCCGGCAAACCGATTGCCGCTGTCTGTCACGGCGCGCAACTGCTGGCGGCGGCGGGGATTCTCGAAGGGCGGGAGTGCAGCGCCTACCCGGCCTGTGCCCCGGAAGTGCGGTTGGCCGGCGGCACCTACATCGACATCCCGGTCACGGACGGCCACGTCCAGGGCAACCTGGCGACCGCGCCCGCCTGGCCGGCGCATCCGAAATGGCTGGCGGGTTTCCTCGGGCTGCTTGGAACCAAAATCACCCTGTGACCCATCGATAAGGAGAAACACCATGTCCGGATGGTATGAGTTGAGCAAAAGCAGCAACGGCCAGTACAAGTTCGTACTGAAAGCGGCGAATGCCGAAACCATTCTGACCAGCGAGCTGTACACCAGCCGCACGGCCGCCGAAAGCGGCATTGCCTCGGTGCAGGCCAACAGCCCGTTGGACGAGCGTTACGAGAAAAAAGCGACGAAGGACGGCCATCCCTACTTCAACCTCAAGGCGGCCAATCACCAGATCATCGGCAGCAGCGAATCCTATTCATCGGACGCGGCGTGCGCCAAAGGCATCGCCAGCGTCAAGGCCAACGGGCCGACGAAGGTGATCAAGGACAAAACCCTGCCGGTGCTTTGAATCCAGCACAAAACCCTGTGGGAGCCTGGCTCCCACAGGTGGGTGTGCGGCTCGAAATCAGCTCAGGCTTTTGAGAATGGCTTGCAACTGATGACACCCGGCCTCGCTCAGCGGGAACACCGGCAAACGCGGATCGCCGGCTTCCAGATCGGTCAGGCGCAGACCGGCCTTGATCGTCGCTGGCAAGCCACCCTTGAGGATGAAGTCCAGCAGCGGCAACTGGCGGTAGAACAACTCACGCGCCTTGCCCAGATCCCCCGCCAGCGTGGCTTCGTACAAATCCAGGTTGAGCTGCGCAATCAGGTTCGGTGCCGCCGTGCACCAGCCGCTGGCCCCGGCGACGAAGGCTTCCAGCGCCAGCGGGTTGCAGCCGTTGTAGAACGGCACCCGGCCTTCGCCGAGCAGTTGCAGCTTGTGCATGCGCTGGATGTCGCCGGTGCTCTCCTTGACCATGGTCACGTTTTCCACGCCATTGACGATGCGCAGGATCAGCTCCACCGACATGTCGGTGCCGCTGGTGGCCGGGTTGTTGTAGAGCATGATCGGCACGCCGATGCTGTCGCCGATGGCGCGGTAGTGGGCCAGGATTTCCGCTTCGCCGAGCTTCCAGTAAGAGGTCGGCAGCACCATCACCACGTCGGCGCCGTGGGCTTCGGCGAAACGTGCGCGGCGCACCGCTTTGGCGGTGGTCAGGTCGGACACGCTGACCACGGTCGGCACGCGTTTGGCCACGTGCGTGATGCTGAACTCGGCGACCTGATCCCACTCCGCATCGCTCAGGTAGGCGCCTTCGCCGGTGCTGCCCAGTGGCGCGATGGCGTGGACGCCACCAGCAATCAGACGATCAATTGAGCGGCCGAGGGCCGGCAGGTCGACGCCTTCGCCGTTGGCGCCGAACGGGGTGATGGTGTAGCCGATGATGCCGTGAATGTTGGACATGGGAGTGCTCCGCAAGGATGAGGTGTTCAGTTCAGGCAATCGGCGTGCTGACGCAGGTTCTGCCGGGCGTAGTAGTTGAAGGCTGCGGCGTGGCGTTTGGGTTTCGAGACCCAGTCATGCGCCTCGCGACCCAGCTCGGGGATGATCGGCTTGATCGTCCCGGCGGCCATCGCCAGCAGTTGCAGTTTGGCGGCGCGCTCGATCAATTGGGCGATGACACAGGCTTCCTCGATGGTCGTGCCGGTGGACAGCTGACCGTGATGGGAAAGCAGGATCGCCCGCTTGTCACCCAGCGCCCCGGCAATCAATTCGCCTTCTTCGTTGCCCACCGGCACGCCCGGCCAGCCTTCAAGGAACGCGCAATCGTCGTACAGCGGGCACAGGTCCATGTGGGAAATCTGCAGCGGCACTTCCAGCATCGACAGCGCGGCAATGTGCGTCGGGTGAGTGTGGATGATGCAGTTCACGTCCGGCCGGGCGCGGTACACCCAGCTGTGGAAGCGGTTGGCCGGATTGGCCATGCCGTGGCCTTCGAGCACTTCCAGGTCTTCGTTGACCAGCAGCAGATTGCTTGCGGTGATTTCATCGAAACCCAGGCCCAGTTGCTGCGTGTAGTAAGTGCCTGGCTGCGGGCCACGGGCGGTGATCTGCCCGGCGAGGCCCGAATCGTGGCCGTTCTCGAACAGGATCCGGCAGGTCAGGGCCAGCTTTTGCCGGTCTGTCCACGTATTATCCGCCAGGCTTTTTTGCATCTGGGTCAGCGCTTGCTTGACCAGTTCGTCTTTGGGTAGTGCTAATGTCTTCGCCATATCCGTGTCCTGTGGTGGTTGCCATGGATGACACTTAAGAGGCTATATGACACTTTGTGTCATTAGCAAGGACAAATCGTCTTTCCTTTGCTGGAATAATCGCTTCGCATGTCTATCCGTTTGAAATTATTGAGAAAAAAACTCGGCGTAACCCTTGAGGCGCTGGCCGAGAAATCCGGCATGACCAAGAGTTACCTGTCTAAGGTCGAGCGCGGCTTGAACACGCCGTCGATTGCCGCCGCGCTGAAACTGGCCAAGGCGCTGAACGTGAAAGTCGAGGAATTGTTCTCCGAAGACAACGTCAGCCTCGACAGCTACAGCCTGGTGCGCAGCCACGAACGCCAGTCGCTGGCGGCCAACGACCACAGCCCAGGTTATGCGGTGCTGGCCCATCAGGTCAGCGAGCGCAGCCTGCTGCCGTTCATCATTTACCCGCCGAGCGAATTCACCGACAAAACCTTCAAGGAACACTTGGGCGAGGAGTTTCTGTTCGTCCACGAAGGCCAGGTCGAAGTCGACTTCGTGAACGAAAGGGTTGTACTGGAGCGGGGCGATGCGCTGCACTTCAATGCACAGAAACCCCATCGCATCCGCTCGGTGGGCGAGGTGCAGGCGCAGTTGCTGGTGGTGGTGCACAGCAGCGAGGAATGATCAGTCCTCGACCGGCACTGACAGCTTCGGGTTGCCCAGGGCATGGGACTTCGAATCAAAGAACCGCAGTTCCACGCCGGTTCCGTCGAACACCTTCGCGTAATGCCGTTTCTGGTGCTGGATGAACGCCGCGCTGCGCGGGTAGATCGAGATCGCCACGGTCTTCGGTTTCGCCAGACGCAGGGCGCGCACAAGGTGGCTGTCCTGTTCGCCGAGGGCATGGCCGAAGATGCACAGGCTGCCGCCGTGACCGAGTAACTGGTCGTAGCAGAACGACAGGTAATCGGAACTGCGGATGGTCTTGAGCTTGTCGGCGCTCGGCCCTTCGTTGACGAACAGTGGCACGTCGTCGAGCGTCTTGAGCGTGTTGTTGATCGCGAAATTGCCGAGCAGCGTGCCCTCGGTGGCGGTCAGCTTGCGGGCGGTGCCGTCCTGGTTGCGCACCAGGTGCAGGCCGCCGTGCAGGTACAGCAGGCGCGGTTTTTCAGTGTGGCTGGCGCACAGATCGAAACTCGCATCGGGGCCGTTGAACAGGTCGTCGATCGCCTCGCCCTGATGTTGCAGGGCCCAATAATTGAGCAAGTCGTAATTGGTGGTGAACACCGTGCGATAACTTGCCAGTTCACTGTTCAGCGTCGCCAGGGTCGAGGCTTCGATCAGCCGCCACGGGATGTGTACCGCGTGCACGGTATTGATCAGCGCTTCCTTGATCGCGTAGTAGCGGTTGCGCGGCGCGGCCGAGCTGACGGCCAGCGCCTTGTTGACCCGACTGGTGGTTTTCAGCGCGCCGAGTACCTGCTCGAAACTGCGCGTCTGCATCGCGTCGAACACGCTCAGTTCCGACGGGCTCAACGGTTTTTCTTCCACCGTGCGGGCGTTTTCGAACAGCGAGTCGTAGCCGAAGTCGTCCCACACCGCGCGACTGGCGCCATTGCCCAGCAGCAGACCGCTGAAGTCGGTGGTGGCGCGCAACGCGTTCCAGTCTTCGAGGGTGGCGTCGACATCCAGAAAATCAGTCATTGCAGGGCACGTCTCAAAACAAAGGGGCAGATGGACGGCGACTTTATCACGAGCGGGCATTGAGCCAGATCAACATCCGCCGTGACCGATCAGTCGATCCTGTGTGCACCCGCCGGATCGCAGAAGTCGATTTGGTCCCTGTCAGGAGACGCGCCATGAGCAGCACCTTTTTCATTCCAGCAGTCAACATCATGGGCAGCGGCTGCCTCGACGAAGCCATGCTTGCGATCCGCAATTACGGTTTTCGCAAGGCGCTGATCGTCACCGACGCCGGGCTGGCCAAGGCCGGCGTGGCGACGATGATCGCCGAGAAACTGGCGATGCAGGACATCGATTCAGTGATCTTCGACGGCGCCAAACCCAACCCGAGCATCGCCAACGTCGAGGCGGGGCTGGCGCTGCTCAAGAACAGCCGCTGCGATTTCGTGGTGTCGCTGGGCGGCGGCTCGCCCCACGACTGCGCCAAGGGCATCGCGTTGTGCGCGACCAACGGCGGGCAGATCCGCGACTACGAAGGCGTCGATCAGTCGACCAAGCCGCAACTGCCGCTGATCGCCATCAACACCACCGCCGGCACCGCCAGCGAGATGACCCGGTTCTGCATCATCACCGACGAAACCCGCCACGTGAAAATGGCCATCGTCGACCGCAACGTCACGCCGCTGCTGTCGGTCAACGACCCGGCGCTGATGGTCGCCATGCCGAAAGGCCTGACCGCCGCCACCGGCATGGACGCGCTGACCCATGCGATCGAAGCCTACGTCTCCACCGCTGCCAACCCGATCACCGATGCCTGCGCACTGAAGGCCATGACTTTGATCAGCAACAACCTGCGCCTGGCCGTGCGTGACGGCAGCGATCTGGCCGCGCGGGAAAACATGGCCTACGCGCAGTTCCTCGCGGGCATGGCGTTCAACAATGCCTCGCTCGGCTATGTGCACGCGATGGCGCACCAGTTGGGCGGTTTCTACGATCTGCCTCACGGCGTGTGCAACGCGGTGTTGTTGCCGCATGTGCAGACGTTCAACGCGCTGGTCTGTGCCGATCGCCTCACCGACGTAGCCCACGCCATGGGGGCCGACATTCGTGGTTTCAGTCCGGAGGAGGGTGCAAAAGCCGCGATTGATGCGATCCGTTGCCTGGCCAGAGACGTCGAGATACCCGGCGGCCTGCGCGATCTGGGCGCCAAGTGCACCGACATTCCGGTACTCGCCGCCAACGCCCTGAAAGACGCCTGCGGCTTCACCAATCCGCGCGCTGCGGATCAACGGCAGATCGAGGAGATTTTCCGCAGTGCGTTTTAAGCGGACTGGCGATCGGGTGTGAACCTCGTGGGTCGCGATGACCGCTGTGAGTCAGTAACAGTCCGGTGATCAAATCACAGAACTGGTGGATCAGGGTCGATTCCATGTCGGCGCGCAGGGTCACGCGGATCGCGGCTTTACCTTGCGCCACCGCCGGGAAAAACACCGCGCTGGTGAAAAAGCCGTGTTCGGCCAGTTCAATGGCAATTCGAGTGGCCAGGGCAGCCTCGCCGCAGTTGATCAAACGGATGGCCATGGGGCTGCCGTGCTGTTCGGTGCTCACCAGACTGTCGACCAGGCGAATATTGGTCTGGAGCCGAATCTGCAACGCACGCAGCTCTGCACTGCGATGCAGCTGGATCGAGGCAAGGCCCGTACCGATGGCCGCGCGATTGAGGCTTTGCGACCCGTTGCTCGGCCCGCCGTAACGCTGAATCAGTTTCCTCTGCCGCTCATTGCCGAGCATCACCAGGCCGCCGCTGGCCCCGAACGATTTGGCCAGTGACGCGACGATCAGGCAGTCCTCATCCAGCGTCGGCATTCTTGGCCGTACAAGACCGGCACCGTTGCTACCCACCGCCGACAACGCGTGGGAGTCATCGAGATAAAGAAACAGGCCGTAACGCTCTTTCAGGTACAGCAGGCCGTCCAGATTGGCCACGCCGCCCATGCTGTAGGCACCATCGCCAACGAAGGCGACGGTTGAATGACGCTGGCACACCGACTCGAGAAAATCCATGTCGTTGTGTGGGCAGGTCAATACCTGGATTTCATCGGCGCAACTGGCCTTCAGGTGATTCATCGAATAGTGAGCCATACGATCGAACACCATCACCGGCGGGCGGTTGTGTGTAAACACACCGCTGGCCAATAACGGCAGGATCCCGGCACTGGCGGCGCTGCAGGACAGAGTGCTCAGACACACGGCGCCAAACAATTGCGACAGCTCGCTTTCGTATCGGTCGAGCAGCGCCAGTTTGCAGCGGTTTTTCGAATTGGCTACGCGCAGTGTGCCGGTTTCCCGTAACGCCGCGATGGCACCTTCGAGCAGGGCAGGGTGGTGATCGAGACCCAGATAGGACGTGGTGCAGAAATGATGGAACTGGCGCCCGTGCTGATCGAGCAAGTGGTTGCAGCCTTTGACTTCGACGTTGAGGGCGGCGATTTTTCCGGCTTCGGCAGCCTCCCGGTCGTGGTCGGCCAGCGCGATGACTTTGCGATAGTGGGGGAAAGTGTGGGCGGTGGTATCGGGCAGATTGTTCAAAGCAGCTCTCCTTGAGCATGGCAATCCATGGGGTGTTTCAATTTGTGTGTGTTGCCAGACTTTACAGAGGGCGATGCGGGGTCAGAATCGGCTGTATCCGATAGCCTTGAGCGTTGTTTGAGTTTTTTTTGTAGGGGAATGTAACCCTTGGTTGTAGGGCAATTGACTGCCTGCATCGAGAGCAACGCGGTTATCCTGCCGGGGTCCGCGAACCCTGTTAACGAGTGCCTCATGTTGCAGAAAAACCTGACCCGCCGCCTCGACCTGATCACCCTGCAATTGTTCGTCGCCGTGCACGAGGAAGGCACGCTGACCCGTGCCGCGTCCCGCGAGGCGATTGCCGTGTCGGCGGCGAGCAAGCGCTTGATGGAGCTGGAGGAAGCGCTGGGGATCAGCCTGTTCGTGCGTCAGGCGAAAGGCATGACCCTGACCCCGGCCGGCGAAACCCTGTTGCACCACGCCCGGCGGATGTTGTTCAACGTCGAGAAAATGGGCCTGGAACTGGGCGAGCACAGCCACGGTGTACGCGGCTATGTACGAATGCTGGCGAACCTGTCGGCGATCATTGAATTTCTCCCCGAGGACCTGCGTGACTTCGCCGCGCAACACCCGCAGGTCAAGACCGACCTCGAAGAACGGCCCAGTGCCGGAGTGATTCAGGGTGTGCTCGATGGCGTGGCGGATCTGGGTATCTGCTCCAGCGACAGTGATATCAAAGGCCTGCACAGCGTGTGCTATCGCCGGGACAAACTGGTGGTGGTGATGCTGCCCGAGCATCCGCTGGCGGTGCGTGAATCCATGGCGTTCAGCGAAACCCTCGACAGCGATTACGTCGGCCTGCATGCCGCCAGTTCGATCAACATGCGCACCCACGCCGCCGCGCGGCAGGCCGGCAAGGTGCTGCGCATACGCATTCATGTGCCGGGTTTCGACGCGGTGTGCCGGATGGTGCAGGCCAACATGGGCATCGGCATCCTGCCGCAGCGGGCGTATGAATTATTTGGTCGGGCGCTGGGGTTGCAAGCGGTGCCGCTGACCGATGGCTGGTCGGATCGCGACCTTATCGTGGTGGTGCGTGACGAGGCCGGGTTGTCGCCCGTGAGCCGGATCCTGTTCGAGCAATTGCGCGCAGCCGGCTGAGCGTTCGCGTTTGGCGAACGCCCGTTGCCGAGTGACGGCTGGATTGCAGTCATGACGTTCCTCTAGCCTTGGCCGCAATTCCAAGAACAAGAGGTACCCCGCGATGACTGCCCCTCTGAGTGCGATCAAAGTGATCGAAATCGGCACCCTGATTGCTGCGCCGTTTGCCGCGCGCATGCTCGCCGAATTCGGCGCCGAGGTGATCAAGATCGAAGCCATGGGTCAGGGCGACCCGCTGCGCAAATGGCGCAAGCTGCACGAAGGAACGTCGCTGTGGTGGTACCTGCAATCGCGCAACAAGAAATCCCTGGCGCTCAATCTGAAATCCGGTGAAGGCATCGAACTGGTCAAGCAACTGGCCCGTGATGCCGATGTGATCATCGAAAACCTGCGCCCCGGCGCCCTGGAAAAACTCGGCCTGGGCTGGGACGTGCTGCACGCGCTCAATCCCGACCTGACCCTGGTGCGCATTTCCGGCTATGGCCAGACCGGCCCTTACCGCGACCGCCCCGGCTTCGGTGCGATCGGCGAGGCCATGGGCGGCATTCGCTACACCACCGGCACCCCCGGTTCGCCACCGGCGCGAGTCGGTGTCAGCCTCGGCGATTCGCTGGCTTCGCTGCACGCGGTGATCGGCGCGCTGATGTCGCTGCTGCGGGTCAAGACCGGGCAGGGCGGCGGGCAGGTTGTCGACGTGTCACTGGCCGAAAGCGTGTTCAACGTCATGGAAAGTCTGGTGCCGGAATACGACATGCTCGGCCATGTCCGCGAACGCAGCGGCGGCGCGTTGCCGGGCATCGCACCCTCCAACACCTACCTCACGGCCGATGGCGCCTACGTGGTGATCGCCGGTAACAGCGATCCGATCTACAAGCGCCTGATGCAGGTGATCGGTCGGGATGATCTGGCCGACGCCGAAGAGTTCGCCCACAACGACGGCCGCGCCGCGAAGAGCGGTCTGCTCGACGCCGCCATTACCCACTGGACCAGCAGCCTGCCGATCAATGATGTACTGGCGGCGCTGGAAGCCGCCGAAGTGCCGGCCGGCCGCATCTATTCGGTGGCCGATATTGTTGCCGATCCGCACTATCAGGCCCGGGACATGTTGCTCGACGCCGAACTGCCCGGCGGGGCGAGCGTGAAGATGCCGGGCATCGTGCCCAAACTTTCGGAAACCCCCGGCGGGGTGAACTGGTCGGGCCCCGGCCTTGGTCAGCACACCGACGGCATTCTCGCAGGTCTCGGTCTGACCGCCTCGGACATCGAACGCCTGAAAAGCCAGGGGGTGGTGCAATGATCAGCGATTACTCGCAGACCCTGATCGTCCAGGAAGTCTCGCCCCGGGACGGCCTGCAAATCGAACCGACCTGGGTCGAAACCGAAGACAAGATCGCCCTGATCGATCAGCTGTCACAGGCAGGATTCAGCCGCATCGAGGCCGGCTCGTTCGTCTCGCCGAAAGCGATCCCGGCCCTGCGTGATGGCGAGCAGGTGTTCAAGGGCATTGAGCGTCAGCCGGGGGTGATTTACGTCGCGCTGATTCCCAACCTCAAGGGCGCGCAACGGGCGCTGGAGTCCGGCGCCGATGAACTGAACCTGGTGATGTCCGCCAGCCAGACCCACAACCTGGCGAACATGCGCATGCGTTGCGAAGCTTCGCTGGCGGCGTTCGGCGAAATCGTGAGTTTCGCCAGCGGCTCGGGCGTGCGGCTCAACGGCAGTGTCGCGACGACCTTCGGTTGCCCGTTCGAAGGCGCGATCGACGAAGACCGTGTATTGCAAATTGTCGAGGCCTATCAGGCGCTCGGCATTCAGGGCATCACCCTGGCCGACACCACCGGCATGGCCAATCCGCGACAGGTCGATCGACTGGTGCGACGGGTATTGCAGCGCGTTTCGGCGGCGGACCTGACCCTGCATTTCCACAACACCCGAGGCCTGGGTCTGTGCAATGTACTGGCGGCTTACGAAGCAGGTGCCCGGCGTTTCGACGCGGCGTTGGGCGGGCTCGGCGGCTGTCCGTTTGCACCGGGTGCGTCGGGCAATATTTGCACCGAAGACCTGGTGAACCTCTGCGATGAAGTCGGCATTCCCACCGGCATCGATCTGCCGCTGCTGCTGAAACTGTCCCGTGGTTTGCCCGCGCTGCTGGGCCACGAAGTGCCGGGGCAACTGGCCAAGGCCGGACGCAATTGCGATCTGCACCCGATCCCCACCTGATTTCACACGCTCACCGACTCACCTGAACCAGACAACAACAACAATCGGACGCCCACCGGCAGTCCGCCTGGAGAAAAAACTATGAGCCTCAATGTTATGGAGGCGGGCGCGAGCCCGTCCGTCGATCACGACGCCGAAAAAGCCCTGGTCAGCAAGGTCGCCTGGCGCCTGATGCCGTTGATCATGGTTTGCTACCTGTTCGCCTTCTTCGACCGCATCAACATCAGCTTCGCCAAGTTTCAGTTGCAGGCCGACCTGAGCCTGAGTGACACCGCCTACGGTCTCGGTGCCGGTCTGTTCGTGGTCGGTTACGTGCTGTTCGAAGTGCCGAGCAACATGATGCTGTACAAGGTCGGCGCGCGGCGCTGGATCGCCCGGATCATGATGTCCTGGGGCGTGGCGACGGCGCTGATGGTGTTCGTCACCAGCGAATGGCAGTTCTACGTGCTGCGCTTTCTGATCGGGGCGATGGAGGCCGGTTTCGCCCCCGGCGTGCTGTATTACCTGACGCTGTGGTTCCCGCAGCACTTCCGTGGCCGCATCACTTCGATGCTGTTCCTGGCCTCGGCGTTTGCCGGACTGGTCGGCGCGCCGTTCTCCGGACTGGTACTGGAACACCTCGACGGCGTGCTGCAAATGCGCGGCTGGCACTGGTTGTTCCTGCTTGGCGGTGTGCCTTGCGTCGGTCTGGGTTTTCTGGTGCTGACCTTGCTCAAGGACCGCATCGAGGACGCTCACTGGCTGACCCCGGATGAGAAAAAACTGTTGGCCAGCCGCATCGCCCATCACGAACCGCACAAGAGCGGCGGTTCGTTGCTGGCGGCGCTGAAGATTCCGGGTTTCCTGACGCTGGGGCTGATCTACTTCCTGATCCAGGTCGCGTCCTACGGCCTGAATTTCTGGGCTCCGCAACTGATCCGCAGTGCCGGCACCGAAAGCCCGGTGATGATCGGTCTGCTGACCTCGATTCCATACGTTTGCGGTGCGATCAGCATGGTGGTGATCGGTCGTCTGTCAGATGCCACGGGGGAGCGGCGCAAGTTTGTCGCGGGGCTGGTGGTTGTCGGCGCCATCGGCTTCTTCAGTGCGGGGATTTTCGCCAGCCACACCACGTTCCTGATCGTCGCCCTTGGATTGCTGGGCGCCGGGATCATCGCGTCGATTCCGAGTTTCTGGACCCTGCCACCGAAGTTGCTGGCCGGCGCTGGAGCCGGTGCGGCGGGCGGGATTGCGGTGATCAACACCCTGGGGCAGTTCGGCGGCATCGTCAGCCCGGTAATGGTCGGCCGGATCAGGGATCTGACCGGCAGCACCACACCGGCGTTGTATGTCATCGGCGTGGCGGCGCTGATCGCGGCGGCGTTGCTGTTGTGGGGCTTGCCGCAGAAGCTGCGCACGCTGGACAAGTACTGAGATCACGGGCTGGTCGTTCTTGTAACGCGAACGATCAGCTCGCCGCTGACAGGGACCTGGCAGCCGAGTCACCAAACTGAATCAGCACCACTCCAGCCATCAACAACACCGCGCCGAACAGGCGCGGCAAGGTCAGATGTTTCTCCACCAATCCGAACAGGCCAAAGTGATCCAGCACGATTGACGTGATCATTTGCCCGGCCAAGGCCAGCGCCAGAAATCCCGACGCCCCCAACTTTGGCAGCAACACCACCGCCAATGCGACAAAGCACACCCCGAACGCGCCACCGGTCCACATCCAAAACGGCAGCTTGCTGGCGAGGGCCAGCGACGGCAACGGCAGGCGCAGCGCGACAATCACTGGCAACAACACCAGCACGCTCACCACAAGCGAGGTGAGCGTTGCCCACAGCGGATGCCCCAACCCCCGCGCCAGATTGATGTTGATCGCACTCTGAAACGGCACCACAGCACCGGCGAATACCGCCAATAAAAGCAATCCGACCCACTGCATCGTCCCCATGATCGTTCTCCTGCAAGGTTTTGCTGGACTCTAGGGTATTCGTCGCGCAGATTTAAATTCTGTTTTGATATCCGGAACATGCATCGAATGAATGATCTGCGCCGCATCGATCTCAACCTGCTGGTGATTCTGGACGCGTTGCTGAGCGAGCAACATGTGACCCGCGCTGCCGAGCGTCTGCACCTGAGTCAACCGGCGGTCAGCCACGCGTTGGCGCGCTTGCGCGACTTGCTCGGTGATCCATTGCTGGTGCGTGCCGGTTCGGGGCTGGTGCCCACTGCGCGAGCGCTGGAGCTGGCGGCACCGCTGGCAGAAACCCTGGCTCAGGTGCAATCGTTGCTGGCGCCGAATACCTTTGATCCGGCCAGCGCCCGTCGGACCTTTCGCCTTGCGATGTCGGACTACGGCGCGGCGATCATCCTGCCCGGACTGATTCGCACCTTGCGCGCGAAAGCGCCGGGTATCGATCTGCAAATCAGTCACGCCAGCCGCGAAGGCATGGTCGAAGGTCTGCTCAACGGCGACATCGATCTCGCTGCCGGTGTACTCCCGGAACTGCCCGGTGAACTGCGTAGCACGCCGTTGTTCGAGGAACGCTACGTCTGCCTTCTGGATCGCCATAGCCTTCCCGCCGGAGGTGTTCTCGACCTGCCAACCTATCTCTCCCGTCCCCATGTCCTGCTGGAAATGCGCGGCAGCGGTACCCCGGAAATCGAACGCACCCTGACCGCCCTGCGCGAACGCCGTCGCGTCGCCATCAGCCTGCCGCACTGGAGCGTCGCGCCGCAGTTCATCAGCGGCACGGACCTGATCCTGACCGTGGCCTCGCGGGCGTTGAATGAGGTGCATGACGACTCACTGATCGTCGTGCCGCCACCGTTTGAAATCGCGCCGTTCACGTTTGTCTCGGCGTGGCACAAACGGCGCGGCGGGGATCAGGCGTTGAACTGGTTGAATCGGCGGATTGAGCAGGGGATAGTGCGCGGCTGAAAAATATCAAGGAGCGGGGCGTGACAGTGAAGTCTGGGGTAACGGTGGGGCTGGCGCTGTGTGGGGCGTTGATCGCGGGGCAGGTGTTAGCTGAGTGTGTGCCTGCGCCGGTGACGGGCGCGCGGGATTTTTCAGTGTGTAGGGCGTGGCCCGCTTATCCCGGCTTGACCCTGAATGCGGTTTCGAAATTTGCACCCGATCCGGTGTATGGCAAGGACAATGACGTCGGCAGTTATGACCTTGGGTTGTCGGTAACTACAGATGAATTCAAAACGATTGCCACCTATCACTTGCCCTCTGCATTCATGTCCGATGCGATCGCATTGGAAAGCGTGGAGTTCGATACGGCGCGTTACAAGCTCACTCCCGAGCTTCGGGCTTTTGGCGTTCGTGTGAGATTCAAGGGCTCTTCCCGCGTCAATCCCATGGATCAAGTCCTGTTGTCGCTCTATGTGAAGGAGGGCGACAAGTTGCGTCCGGTGCTGGATCGACTGGTGATGTATGACTACGGTGGCGAGTGGGATGGTGGTTGTGCGGGGGAGCGTTATTACACGGATCGTACTATCGAAATCGGTAAAACCAGTTCGCACGGTTACGCCGACCTGATTGTTAAATCAGTCACTACCGGCCTTGTAGGCGAAGGGCCACCGGACACTTGTGCGTTGAAGACTACGGCCGATAAACCCGTATTGACCACACTTCGGTATGACGGCAAGTCTTACGTCTTGCCTAAAGGTTTCAAAGCCATCGAGTGATACAGAGCCAACGCGACTTATTTCAAGGAAGAACAATGCTCAGCCCAACCCGACTTTTCATCGCCCTAGGCTTTCTGGCCGTTACCACTCAGGCACACGCTGCCTGTCAGGTAAAAAAACTCGACGGCCACTCCCTGTCACGCTGCAAAGTGTGGCCGGCCTTCCCCGACAAGGCGATTTCGGCGAAGTCCACGTTCGTGCCCGATTCCGAAGGTGACCAGGATGGAGTGTTCGACCTGGAACTGTCGCTGCTCAACGCTTCCGACGCCAAACCGCTGGCGACTTATACCAAGCCCGGCGCCTACAACTCTGATGCTACCCGGTTCGATGATCTGAAGATCGATACCGCCCGTTACCGTCTCGCATCGGAGGTTCGCGCGTTCGGTCTGCGCTCGGATTTCTCTGTCCATCTCTCCAGAGCCAATCCCTATGCGAGGACAGACTTGGCGCTGTACGTCCGCGAAGGCGCCAAGCTACGACCTGTACTGGAAGGTCTGGTCATTCGCAAGGAGTTCGGCGAGGGTACGGGGGAGTGCGAAACCAGGGACACGAAAATCCTCAGGACCTTGGAAATCGGCCCATCCAGCCATAATGGCCTCGCTGACCTGATCGTTTCCTCAAGTGGTGTGGTGTACACCTCGACCCAGTCAGGCAAAGAGTGCGTTTCCAAAACCACCGACCTCACTAAAACCCAAATCACCCTGACCTACGACGGCAAGCAATACACCATTCCCGAAGACCTCAGAGGTTACTGACCGATGCTCACCGGCCTCAACCACCTGACCCTCGCCGTCAGCGACCTGGATCGCAGCCTCGCGTTCTACCGCGATGTGCTGAAGCTGCGCGTCGAGGCCATCTGGGACGCCGGTGCCTATCTGTCGCTTCCGGGCCTGTGGTTGTGCCTGTCGCTTGATACGAAGCGCCATCCCGAGCCCGCCGCCGACTACACCCACTACGCCTTCAGCATTGGCGCTGCGGACTTTGCGCTGTTCGTGCAGCAGCTTCGTGCCGCCAACGTGCAGGAGTGGCGCGACAACCGCAGTGAAGGCGCGTCGTTCTACTTCCTCGACCCGGACGGTCACAAGCTCGAAGCCCACGTCGGTGATCTCGCTTCGCGGTTGGCCGCGTGTCGGCAAAAGCCCTACGCGGGCATGCGTTTTTTCAACGAGCCGTGAATATCCACAAACCGCTGGGATAGACTGGCGGCCACGTTTTCCGGGACTTGCAGGTTTTCCATGACTCCATCGTTGCTAATGGCCGTGCTGGCCTCGGGTTTCATCTACGGCATCACGCCGGGGCCGGGTGTGCTGGCGGTGTTCGGCATCGGCGCCGCACGTGGGCGGCGGGCCGGGGCGGGGTTCTTGTGCGGGCATCTGCTGGGCGATGTGATCTGGTGCAGCACCGCGTTGATCGCGATTGTTGGCGCCCGGGAAATCGGCAGCACCGCGTTCGATGTGCTCGGCGTACTCAGCGGCCTGTACCTGTTCTGGCTCGGCTGGCGCGCGGTGCGGACCAAGCGCAGCAACGGCGAACAGCCGCAGGGTGCGGCGCGTCAGCCGTTCTGGCACGGCATCCTGTTCGGGCTGACCAACCCCAAGGCCTACCCGGTGGCAGTGGCGACGTTCACCGCGCTGCTGTCGAGCCGCGCCGAACTGCTCAACTGGTCGATGCTGCCGATGCTGATCGCCTTGAGTTTCCTCGGTGGATTGCTCGCCTACGCTATCCTCATTGGCATCGTCGGGGCGCGGCAGGTGCGTACGCTGTATCAGCGCCACGAACTGGCGATCACCCGGTTGTGCGGGATCATGTTCATCGGTTTTGCCATCAACGCGCTGGTGCATGCGCTGCCGGGGTTGATGCCGAACGAGGCTTGAAAACAGTCGCAGGGATGCGAGGTCGAGGTCATGGATGGTTGAACAGTGCTGCATTGCCCGGACACCTACGCTGAACCATGGAAAGCCGAAATTCCGCGCCGCTGGCGAGTTACATCGATCTATTGCTGGACGCCGTTTGCGCGGTCGACAAGCAAGGTCGTTTCGTTTTTGTCAGTGCGGCCTGCGAGCGGATTCTCGGTTACACGCCTGACGAACTGATCGGCCAGGCGATGATCGATTACGTCTACCCGGCGGATCGAGAGCGCACCCTGGCCGCCGCCAGCGACATCATGGGCGGCGAACCCAAGCTCAATTTCGAAAACCGCTATGTACGCAAGGACGGCAGCGTCGTGCACATCCTGTGGTCGGCGCGCTGGTCGGAAGTCGATCAACTGCGCATCGCCGTGGCCCGTGACATTACCGAACGCAAACTGGCCGAATCCCGACAGGCGGCGCTGTACGCGATCTCCGAAGCGGCTCATGCGGCGGAGGATCTGCTGGCGCTGTTCAAGCGCATCCACATGATTATTGGCGAGTGGCTGCCGGCGCTGAATTTCTCCGTGGCGCTGTACGACGAACATTGCGCGCAGTTGAACTTTCCCTATCACGTCGACGATAACGAGTTGCAACCGGAGCAACCCGGCACCGTCACCGGGCGCTTGTGTACGGAAGTGATTCGCAGCGGCCAGCCGATCCTCCTGACCCCGGATTGCCCACACGCGCCGCCGGAGTTCGCAGCGCTGGTAGCCGGTCAGCAATCACCGTGCTGGCTCGGCGTGCCGCTGAGTTCGAAAGACCGCACCATCGGCGCGCTGATCGTCAAAAGCCTGCCCGGCGGCGAGCGCTACACCGAGCGCGACAAGGAATTGCTGCAATACGTCTGCGCCCAGGTCGCCACCGCCATCGAACGCCAGCGACTGCACGCTCGTCTGCGGCGCATGGCGCAATACGATCAACTGACCCAATTGCCCAATCGCGAACTGCTGCGCGACCGCCTCAAGGCTGCGCTGAGCCGTGCGCGGGAACAGTCCGGGCACATGGCGCTGCTGTATGTCGATCTGGATCGCTTCAAACAGGTCAACGACACCTTTGGTCATGGGGTCGGTGACATGCTGCTGCAGACGGTGGCCAACCGGCTCAAGGGCTGTGTGCGCGAAACCGACACCGTGGCGCGGATCGGCGGCGACGAATTCGTGGTGCTGTTGCACAGCGTCCACGCCGCCGACGATGCCGACAGCGTGGCGGAAAAAATCCGACAGGTACTGGTGCAACCCATGCGCCTGGACGGGCACAACCTGCACATCGAACCGAGCATTGGCGTGGCCCGTTACCCCGAGCATGGCGACGAGGAACAGCAACTGTTCCGCCACGCCGACCAGGCCATGTACAGCGCCAAGCGCCAGAATCATCGGCGGCTGGACAGCTGATTGGCGGTTCACCGTTCGTCGCGGCAACCGCAACTTTTCTAAACCTTTGGCGGTGAGGAAATTCTCAATCTAGGCGGGCACCTGCTCGCTTACGATCAATGCCAAGAGGTAGAGAATCATGCCTAACTCAAGAAACTCGAACTCGGGAAACTTCGCCAACGATCGAACGAAGGCGTCTGAAGCCGGTCGCAAAGGTGGGAAAACCACCACTACGACTGTCGACAAAGAGCCTAAAACCGACATGGGCCGCAAGCCTGCTCAGAAATCGAAGTAGTCGGCGAAGGTTGTTTTGATTGAGAGGCGGGGGCGCAAGCTCCCGCTTGAATCTGCAAAGAAGGAGGGCGCGACCATGAGCCGGATGGCCACCCGAGTACGCCGCATCAGTTTTGTCAGCCTGTTGGGGTTGTTTGCCAGCAGTGCGTTTGCCCAGTCGCCAGCCGACTTCATCAACGAAGCCTCGGCCAAAGGCATGGCCGACATCGAGGCCAGTCGTCTGGCGCACAGCAAGGCGGAGTCCAAAGAAGTCAAGGATTACACCATCGTCGTCATCAACGACCGCACCACCGCCAACCAGCATCTGGCGAAAATTGCCAGGAAACTGGATCTTCCGGTCGCGCCCCGCGAAGAAGTCGCCGACAAGGCCAAGGCGTTGATGCCGGAGGTCAAAGAGGGCGCGAGCTTCGATCAGGCGTACGCCGCCAGCCAGGTCAAGGCCACTGAAGAAGCCATCGAGCAGATCCAGCAGGAAGCCCAGACCACCGACGTGCCGGAGATCAAGGCGTTTGCCGACGAGACTCTGCCGAAATTGCAGAGTCATCTGGAAATGGCCAAGGCCCTGGCCAGTCGCTAACGCCGAGGTAAAGAAAACGGCGCTCATGGCGCCGTTTTTGTTGTCTTCAACAGTCGTTCAGATTCTGTTTCGGCTTGCTCTTGTCCCCCAGGCCTTCCAGGTCAAACACCTCGTTTTCACCCATTGCCCGGTAATGCCGGCGCAGCGCTTCCAGCTGCTTGAGATCCAGCGACTCCAGCCCGAGCATCGCGTTCTGCGCTTCCTTGGTTACCCGCAGCAACTCATCGAGTTTCAAATGAATGATGTCGGTGTCGCGGTTCTGAGTGTTCTGGATCAGGAACACCATCAGGAACGTGATGATCGTGGTCGAGGTATTGATGATCAGTTGCCAGGTGTCGTTGTAATCGAAAATCGGCCCGCTCAACCCCCAGAGCCCGATCAGAATCAAAGCGCCCATGAACGTCTTCGGGCTACCGGCCCAGAGCGCCAGCGTTTGGGAAACCTTTGCGAATTTCATGACCGTGTTCCTTGTTGGGGGGCTTGAAATTCAGACATCGTGGGCCGTGTGAAAATTCTACTTACAGTTTTCCGAATCCCTGTGCGCACGGACGAGGCCGGCGATCCTCGCGATATCGGACGTAGGTAGGGGAAGGCAGGTCTAAACGATCGCTGTATCGTGACGGCAGCCGCTTTTGCACGTTTCGCCAAAACGTCCACGACAGGAGAACGCAATGACCTGGTCCGCCAAGCAATACGTCACTTTCGAAGATGAACGCACCCGCCCGGCCCGCGATTTGCTGGCGGCGATTCCGACGCCCGAGGCGCGTTCCGTGGTCGACATCGGGTGCGGCCCCGGCAACTCGACTGAGCTTCTGGTAGAGCGTTTTCCGGGGGCGAAAGTGCGGGGGCTCGACAGTTCGCCGGACATGATCGATGCCGCGCGCAAGCGTCTGCCGCAGTTGCAGTTCGAGGTGGCGGACATTGATCAATGGGCGGATGCAGGGCCGTTCGATGTGATTTTTGCCAACGCCGTTTTGCAGTGGGTGCCGGATCACGCGACCTTGTTGCCGGCGCTGGCGGGCAAGTTGGCGCAGGGTGGCAGTCTGGCGATTCAGATGCCGGACAACCTCAACGAGCCGTCCCATCGGTTGATGCGTGAAGTGGCGGCCAACGGGCCGTGGGCCGACAAACTGGCGGGCGCGGCGGGGCAGCGGACCGAGATGGCGGATGCCAGTTCTTATTTTTCGATGCTGCGTCCGCATTGCGCACGGGTCGATGTGTGGCGCACCACGTATCACCATCAGTTGGCGGGCGGGGCTTCGGGCGTTGTCGAGTGGTTCAAGGGCAGCGGTCTGATTCCGTTCCTCAGCCCGCTGGCGGAAGCGGAGCGGGCGGAGTATCTGGCGCACTATCTGGCGGAGGTCGCGAAGGCGTATCCGGCACTGGCGGATGGTTCGGTGCTGTTGCCGTTTCCACGGTTGTTCATTGTCGCCACACGTTGAAATGAAAAAAGGGCCGATTTGATCGGCCCTTTCTTTGGCGGTCAGCGCTGTACGGCGACCAGCATCATCATCGGCCGCTCACGCTCTTCAGCGAGCGTTGGTTGCGCGGCCACTTCGGCATCGCTCGGGCCCCATTCGTCGACGTGTTGAATCGTGAACCCGGCGTCGATCAACGCGTTGAGTAGCGTGCCGACCGTACGATGCTGCTTGATTACGCCGTCGGCCAGCCAGTTGGTCACCCGCTCGCCTTCCATCTGATAACTGTCCAGCGGCCAGCGCTTGTGGCCTTCGCTGTCGATCAGCCAGCCCGGATTGCGCGGCGCCATGAAGATCGGGTGCTCAATGGAAAACACAAAGTGCGCACCGGGTTTAAGCGCCGCGTGCAGTTTGGCGAACAGCCCCGAGAGATCCTTGATGTAGTGCAGCGCCAGCGAGCTGTAGGCCAGATCGTAAGTGCATGCAGGCAAGTCGAGCTGTTCCAGGTCGGCACGTTCGTAGCGGATGTTCGCGGCCGAGGTGGTTTCCTTCGCTCGTGCGAGCATTTTCTCCGAGACATCCAGCCCCAGCACCTCGGCTGCGCCGTGTTCGCTGGCCCAGCGACAGAACCAGCCATAGCCGCAGCCCAGATCCACCACCTGCAAACCGTGCAGGGAGGGCAACAAAGCTTTCAGCGCCGGCCATTCCGGCGCGGCATCGAGGCCGCCGATGGAGCGGTTCATCTGGCTGTAGCCCTGGAAAAATTCGGGGTCGTCGTAGATGTTTTGGGTCATGGGTTTGCTGCTCTTTTGAATTTGATTTGGGTGGCTCGGAGGCCACGGATTTGAATCCCTCGAAACGTGAAGGCGCGTATTCGTCGATGGCCGCGCAGGGGGAGGGTGGTGGGCGATGGGGAAATGCTAGCGGGTCGTGGCGAGCGTGAGAACCAGGGGAATGTTGGGGATCTGTAAACGTGGTTTTTCGATTCGGGATGTTTAAAGAGTGGGTTCCGTTCACTGAACCTTCCCACAAGGTTTTCAGGTTGTCCGTCGGAAGTGCGGGCTCTAGCCTGTGAGGGTCGCTGATGAATCGGCGATCGGGATTGGAACCCCGAGTAGAGTTGACGACGCACAAGCGTTGTTCATGACGTATGCTGCGCACCTTGAATGTGTGCACTCAGTTATGGCGGCTGTGCGCGGGAGACCTTTGTGTCTGTCGGGTTGTCTCTCCCCGGGTTCCAACCCGCGTACAGCTGCCTCCTCTCGCGTGGAACCGAGTGGATCAGCTCAAACCTATACTTTGAGAGATGAAATCATGTTCAAGCCAACACCTAATCCCCCTGAAGTCGAAACCGACCCGACGTCCCCGTATGTCTCTATCGACTGCAGAAAACTCAACGACGCCGCCAACCGCGCCCTCGACCACTACCTCAGCCCAGGCGCCCATGTCATGGGCACGACCAACCAACCCGACCCGATGTACTTCGCCAACCCGGCCTACGACACCGAATCCCTGCTGGCCAACGCCAGCGAATCACTGGGCTCGGCCTCCGAGATGCTCAACAACTTCGCCGCCACCCTCGACCCCGCCCACCGCAGAACAGCGATAGGCATTGCGCAACTGGTGATGCTGGGGGAATTGGCGGTGAATCAGGCGCTGGATCATGTTGAGGTGAAGGACTGATTTGCAGATGTTTTGGCAGGTATAAAAAAACCGGTCATCGCGACCGGTTTTTTCATTTTTGGCGCTTTGGCAGAGCAATCTCAGCGAAGCCGCTCGACGTTTTCATCGATTCGTTTCTGGATAGTCTGCAACGTGTCCTGAGTGATGATGCCGGGGTA
Organism: Pseudomonas sp. B15(2017); assembly: GCF_002113215.1. Taxonomy (NCBI): domain Bacteria; kingdom Pseudomonadati; phylum Pseudomonadota; class Gammaproteobacteria; order Pseudomonadales; family Pseudomonadaceae; genus Pseudomonas; species Pseudomonas sp. B15(2017). The sequence goes on along the minus strand of NZ_NEJZ01000016.1, from coordinate 154,948 downwards.
CATCTTTTCTGCCATCGTCGCGAACTGATCAGCCACCTCGCAGAATCGGGCGATGATGCCGTCGGCCGTTTCAGCCGATACTTCCGCTTCCTCTGCAAGGTCGAGCATGGCTTTTCGTCCGATCTCCAATGCTTCGCCCATGACGTCCATCTGGTGGTATCCGCCGGGACCCTCACAGAAGGTCACATCGTAGGCGGGCGCCAGCGTCCATTGGCCCGATTTAGACATGATGTAGGCGAAGTTCTTGGGGTGGTCATCGCGGTTGTTGAACGCGACGTTGAAGACTACACGCTCAAACGCGAGCGCTTTCTCTCGTACGTCATTGGTGCAGAGATGGGTCGCACGCAAGAAGTTGACGTAGTCCAGCACACCGGCATTCTGGAAGTCGGCGGCAGTGAAGGCCGCGAGACTTTGCATCGGCACGCGTAAGTTGTCTTCGCGATCAAAGCGTTTGGTAGCAAACGCTGCCAGCCCGTTCGGCAGGCTGAAGTACTGAGTGTCAGGTGTGTTTATTCCACACATCCGCAAGCATTCGGCGTAGACCATTTCGATGGCACATACCTCGGGGTGCTCCTGCCGGGCGGGAAACTTGACCAGCCAGGCCTCGAAGCCTGATCTGGCTATGGTGGTAAAGATGCCTGTTCGCGGATCCCGATAGACCAAGGCTTTGGGTCTGGCACCCTGCGGAGATCCACCCACCAGCAACAGCTGTTGCAAGAACTCGCCACCCTCACCCTTGAGGACTTCCTGCACCTCGGCAGCCAGCAGATCAATGGAGACCTCAACTTGCGGCTCCAGCGCCTCGGGTGCTACCGGCTCGAATGACATTGCGCCCATGGCATTGTTGCCGATGTAAGCGAGGCGCTCGAGTGGGCCGATACGTGCGGAATTAAGGCCGCGCCGCTTGAACAATCGATCCATCAGCAGCATGCCCCAGCCATCCGGCAGCGCATCGTAGACCGGTCCAGGTAAACCCAATTGATGGAGCGGAAAGTCCCGCCGTAACTTGGGGCCTTCCAATGGAAGTCTGTACGCCGACAATTCCAGACCTCTGTTCTTTGCCTCGTCGCTGTACTCGAACACGATCAGTGGGCGACCGGTGATAGCCGTCGTGGAAACGAGCGTGCCCCACCGCCAGTGTTCACCCCAGCCATCGTAGTAGACGTCCACTTGTTCAAGCATTTCCTGATTTCCTTTTTATGCGCTGACGCCTGGAGCTGTCTTCGTAACGAAGGATGTCGTCCAGGCTGTCCAGTTTTGGCAAGAACAGGTCTTCGATTTCCTGGACGCGCCCCACAACCATGGCCACTCGAACTACGGTTTCGAAACTGACATTGCGCCCGGCTTCAAGGTTGGCCACCGTATTGGTGCCGACACCTGCGCGAGCAGCCACATCGGCTTGCGTCATCTGCAGGGCTATCCGCTCTGTGCGCAGGCGTTGGCAGAGCCGTTTGACGATCTCGCTTGGTTTGCTGAGGCTTAATTCCAGCATGGTGTGCCTTATGTCGCATAAAGGTCGGTTAATACCCAAAATTATAGAGTTAACCTTCATTGCGTCAAATCAGTTAACTCCATTTTGATATGGGTTATCTGCGATTAATACCGATAAAACACAATAATTCAGAATTAAATTGTCGGTGTTAAAACCGCTTTAGCTTGGCTTTACGTTGAGACTCCATCGAAACCATTCGTATACCCTTGATCGCCTCTGTCCTAGAAGCAGCCGGGGAGGCATGCGGATCTCTCCCTTGAAGCCGAACGCTTCGATAACGAGCGCTCACGACATGAGTGACTGACTGTCAGGAGCGTAAGCGCAGATGGGGGGAATTCAATCAACGTGTTGTTTCTGAATGGTTCAAAGCTGGCTTGCTCGCTACTAAATCCCGGACACAAAAAAACCGGCCATCAAGGCCGGTTTTTTCTGTTTGCGCATCCTTCGTCAAACCACGACGCAGGACATGAATTCGGTTGGAGCGGGTGAAGGGAATCGAACCCTCGTTATCAGCTTGGGAAGCTGGAGTAATGCCATTATACGACACCCGCTCAGAGCGGCTGACTTTGTACCAGACTCGGCCACGGATTTGAAGTTTTCTTTGCACGCGAACTACGGAAAGTCCTGAAACAGAGCCGACATCGGTCAATCGCGGGCAAGCGCTGCGGGCTGGAGGACGGCTGAATCTCAGCTCTGCAGGCTTGCTCGCGAGGACGCTGTTTCAAATGGCCAATGCATGGTGATCCTGGACTAACTGGTAACGCGTTCGGCTGGCCTGCTGCGCCGGTTTCAGGAAACCGAGCAGGGCGTTCTGGCTGTCCCGGCAGGCGGACTTGTGTTCCATGTCGAGGAAGTGTCCGGTGGCCTGCAGGGTGGTGAAGGTGCTCTGCGCGACGTGGTTGCCGAACAGGCGCGCGTCTTCGGCGGCGGTGTATTCGTCCCATTCGCCGTTCATGAACAGCACCGGCACGTTGATTTTCTTCGCCGCGTTCAGATAGCACTGACGGTCGCTGTGCAGCACGTCGTTGATGTGGAAATGCATCTGCCCGTATTCGTGCTCGGCCAGGCTGCTGACGTGGCGATAGTTGAAGCGCTTGAACAGCGACGGCAGGTGTTTGCCGATGGTGTTATTGACCAGGTGCCCTACCCGGTCGCCGTCACGTTGGCCGAGGCATTCGACGCCGCGTTCCAGGTAATCAAGCATGTGCGCGTTGATCACCGGGGAGAACGAGCTGATCACGGCTTTTTCGATTCGCCGAGGCTGATGGGCGAGGGCGACCATGGTCGCGGCGCCACCCCAGGAGAACGACAGCACGTGTTCGGCCGCGAAGTGATCGATCAGCTCCAGCAGGATCAGACCTTCGACTTCTTTCGTCAGATGTTTCTCGTGGCGATTGTGGACTTTCGACTTGCCCGCGTAGGGCTGGTCGTAGCAGACCACATTGAATTGCGGGTGCAGGTTTTTCACGGTTTGTGCAAACGACGCAGTCGTGGCCATCGAGCCGTTGACCAGGATGATGGTCTTTTCTGCGGCGTCTGCGCGATAGAACTCCGTGTAAACCCGATACTGACCCTGTATATCCAGCACAGCGATTTCTGGCCTCATGTCATAAGACTCCTGGCAAGCAAGCGGGTATGCGCGCAAATAGAGATTGCACGAGCTTTGTGACAGGTAGGCATACGCCTGGAATTTTGGAGCCCATGTCGATCCGGAACGGCAGGTCGACGGGTATTGTTATTGGCGGGCAATCTGTCGGCTGAGGCGCAGCCCTGAGGGCTGTCTACCGGCAAAAAGTTTCTTGGAAGTTATATGTGACTCATCGGTCACAATTTGGCCGACGTCCTGATTCAAGCAGGGGGATCCGGATCGCGCAAGTGCCGTTGGTAAATTGTTCGACAACTTCTGCTGAGCGGTCGGCCGCTTGGAACAAATGAATCTCTTCGGTGCGCAAGGCCCGGTATTCGCCCGGTTTTAGCGCGTTATCCAGGTTCAGCAGGCCCATGGATTCGCGGTGCAGCCGCAGCACTTTGTTGTTGAAGTGACCGAACATGCGCTTCACCTGATGGTAGCGACCCTCGACGATGCTCAACCGCGCCGTTCGCGGGCCGAGCACTTGCAGTTGCGCCGGTTGGGTGGTCAGGTCTTCGAAGGCGAAATAGATCCCCTCGGTGAACTTGATCGCATATTCCGGGCCGATCTCCTGCTCGGTCTCGACGTAGTAGACCTTCGGCAGTTTGGTCTGCGGCTGGGTCAGGCGCCGCGACCAGGTGCCATCGTTGGTGATCAGCATCAGCCCGGTGGTGTTGAAGTCCAGACGCCCGGCGATGTGCAGGTCGTCCTTGTCCGGCTCGTGGATCAGGTCGAGCACGGTCGGGTGCTCGGGATCGCGGGTGGCGCTGACGCAGCCCTGCGGTTTGTGCAGCATGAAATAGCGCGCCGGTTTACCGCTTTGCAGCACTTCGTCGTCGACTTCGACGCGGCTGAATTCCAGGACTTCGCTGTGAGGGTCGCTGACGACTTTTCCGTCAATGCGCACGCGCTTTTCCACCAGCAACAGGCGAACCTGCTTGCGGTTGTAGCGGGGCAGGTTACTGAGGAAACGGTCGACACGCATGATCAGGAATCGGCAGGCAGCGGGGCGCGCATCTTACGGGATCGACGGCTTGGCCGCTTGCAGTTGCGCTTCGACCTGGGCGCAACGCGGGCACAGGCAGGATTGGTCGCGCAGTTGCGGCGGCAGGGCTTCGAGCACTGCCGGATCGATGGTGACGCCGTAGCACCAGCAGGCGCGGTCGGCGGTGCGCGGGTCGGCCAGGGTGCAGTCGTTGCGGGCGCCACAGGCCGGGCAGAGGTCAGGTTTGTTCATGGGCTTCAGGCATAGGTCGAGTGAGGCATTTCCACGCAGGTGCGATTGCGGCCAGTCTGTTTGGCCCGATACATCGCATGATCGGCCCGGGACAGCAGGCTGTGCAAGGTGTCATCCCGTTGCAGGGTGGTGGCGCCGATGCTGACCGTCAGATTCAGCGTGTGACCGTTGTAGGCATATTCATGCTGTTCGACGTGCTGGCGGATCTTCTCGGCAATCTTCTGACCGGTCTCGCCGTCGGTATCCTTCAGCAGAACGATGAATTCCTCACCGCCCCAACGGCAGACGATGTCGGAATGGCGCAGGCAGCTTTGCAGGTCCCGGGCAAAGCCGATCAAAACCTGATCGCCGGCCATGTGTCCGAAGGTGTCGTTCAACTCCTTGAAGTGGTCCAGATCCAGAAGCAACGCTGTCAGTGGTTTTGGCTCGCGGCGGGCTTCCTGCAGGGCTTGCGCGGCGAGCAGGTCGAAGCCGCGGCGGTTGGGCAGTTCGGTGAGGCTGTCGAGGGTGGCCTGGGCGTGGATCTTGTCCTGGTAGCGTTTGATCAAGCGGTTGACCAGCCACAGCACGATCAACGTCACCAGCAGGCAGATCAGCAGATTGATATACAGCGACTGGCGGATTTCGCTCAGCGCGCCGTCTTCACGTTTGTCGACGAACAGGTACCAGTTCAACTCGGGAATGAACCGCACGTTGAGGAAATGTCCCTGGCCGTGGGCGGAATATTCGTAGCTGCCGCTGTGGGGTTTGGGCAACTGGCTGACCAGGCTTTTCATGCTGTCGAGATCGTTGAGGCTTTTCCCGACCCGCGCACCTTCCGGGCCGCCCTCGGCGCCGGTCAAGACCAGTCGGCCGAAGGTGTCGACGAAGTAAACGCTGCGTTGATAGCGCTGCTGGTACTTGTCGATCAGCTTGATCACCGCATCCACCGTCAGCCCTACGCCGGCGGCGCCGATGAAGCGATCGTTGTAGTCGTAGACCTTGTAGTTGATGAAGAAGGTCATGTTGTCTTTGTTGGCCAGGTCCGGGTCGACATTGATCTCGTACGGATCCTTCATGTCGCGCACGCGGAAGTACCAGGTGTCACGCGGCTCGTCGATTTTCACCTGCTTGAGCACGCCCTTGGCGTGGTAGTAGGTGTGGGTGCTGTTGGAGACGAAGAACGCGGTGTAGGCGCCGTAGTGGGTCATGACCTCGTCGAGGTAACGGGTCATCTGGTCGCTGTCTTTCTCGCCGTTCACCACCCAGTCGCGCATGAAGGTGTCGCGCGACATCATCGAGGAAATCAGGATTGGTCTGACGAGGTCTTTCTGGATTTCCGAGTACACCGTGTCGGAGGTCAGCGGCAGTTCGGTGTTGACGATGTTGTCGCGGATCGAGGCCCGCGAGGCGTAGTAGCTGAGCAGCGAGGTGGCGAGGAAACCTGCGCCGAGGAAGGCGACCAGAGTCAATACCAGCGAACGTTGGGAGTAAAACGCAGATCTGAGCGGCATTGGCAATTCCGTTGACAGTGACCCGATGGGCAGCATTCTAGTGGCACGGCGGGGAAAAGACTGCGGGATTTGTGCCTGAAATGCGGGGGGATCAGCCGGGCAGGTGTGTCTGGAGAATGGCTTGCTCATCCAGCCCCCCTCCCGGAACGAAAGGGGGCCGGTTTTAGAATCAGGTTCTGGTTTGCAGATACGCTCGCCACCCACCCAAATGGCTGATATCGGTTGCACCTTCCAGGCCGTAAGGTTCGCAGATGAATCCGCTTTCCCATCGGCCATCCGCCAGTTGCACCTTACCCAGGCCCAGCGGCGCCGGGATCCCGGTCAGGAACGAGCCCAGTTCACTGCTCGGTAACTCCCAGACTTCCACCGCGATGGCCACGCCACCGTCGGCCACGCGCAGCATGCCCGGGCGCAACGGCGGGCCACCGGCCAGGGCATAAAGTTTGTAGTCCTTCGAGCTGCAGGTGGCTTCGATCAGGCGTGCGCCGCGCTGACGCAGTTGCCAGTTCAGGGCCAGTCCGTCCAGATGCGCACCGCAGACCACCAGTCGTGCACGGTCATGGCGCGCCGGGTTGTTCGGCGTCGGCAGCGCGCGATCCTGCTGGCGCTGCAAGGCATCGGCCACGCCCAGCAGATACTGATCGGTGAACGCTCGACCAAACAGCGTCACACCCCACGGCAGCCCGTTGGCCATGAAACCGCCGGGTACGGCGACGGCGGCGTAATCGAGCAGGTTCATGAAGTTGGTGTAGTAGCCCAGTTCGGAATTGCGCAGCACCGGTTCCGCGTCGAGCTCCGCCAGCGTCACCGGACGACCAATAGTGGGCGTGAGCACGCAGTCGAGTCCTTCCAGTGCTTTATCGCAAACGGCTTTCAGTGCTTGCAGGCGATATTGCGCACGGAACGTCTGCACGCCGCTGACGGCTGGTGCCTTGGCCAGCACCGCGCGGATCACCGACAGCACCGCCGCAGGATTTTCTTCCATCAACTCGCCGGCCACGCTGTAGCGCTCGGCCACCCACGGCCCTTCATAGAGCAACCGCGCCGCTTCGAGGAATGGCGACAGGTCCAGCTCGACAGCCTCACCGCCCGCTGCCTTGAGCCGGTCAATGGCATCGCCGAACAGCCGCGGGCCCTCCTCACAGCCGAAAAATTCCAGGTCTTGCGCACGTGGTACACCGAAGCGGAACGGCCGTGGTACGCCGAACGCGGAACCGTCATTCCATGACGGATTACTGCGGCTGTATTCGTCCCTCGGATCGAGGTGCGCGGTCAGCGCCAGGAGCTGACTGGCTTCCCGCGCCGTTGTGGTGAACGTGGTGACGCAATCGAGCGTGCGGCAGGCCGGCAGCACGCCGGCGGTGGAGATCAGCCCTTTGCTGGCCTTCAGACCCACCAGATTGTTCAACGCCGCCGGCACCCTTCCGGAGCCCGCGGTGTCGGTGCCCAACGCGAAACTGGCGACGCCGAGCGCCACGGCCAGCGACGAGCCGGCACTGGAACCACCGGAGGGATATTCCGGCAGCACGCTGTTCGGGCAAGCGCCGTACGGTGATCGGCTGCCATTGAGGCCGGTGGCGAACTGGTCGAGGTTGGTCTTGCCGAGCGGAATTGCGCCCAGCGCCAGCAACTGTTCGACGATGGTGGCCGAACGTTCGGGAACGTAGGCGAATGCCGGACACGCGGCCGTGGTCGGGACACCGGCCAGGTCAATGTTGTCCTTGATCGCGAACGGCACGCCATACAGCGGCAAGCTCTCTGGATCGCGGCCGTCGAGGCTGGCGAGGTACGGCTCCAGTTCCTCGACGCTGAGCAGATGAATAAACAAGTGATAGTCGGGATTGAGCGCAGCGGCTTTTTCCCGCAGGGCCAAGAGCAATTTGCGGGGGGTGGTCTGGCCGTCGCGGTAGGCCTGGCGCAGGGCATCGAGTTGCAGATTCATGGGGTCATCCTTTGCAAAAATGGGTTCAGTCGAGTTCCAGCACCACGACCCGTTGACCGGCGCGTACCGCCGAACCGGGTTGCACGCGAATCTCCCGGACCACGCCGGGCAGCGGTGCGAGTACGGGGATTTCCATCTTCATCGACTCCAGGATCACCAACGCATCGCCGGCCGTGACGCGACTTCCGACCTCGACCTGGACCTGCCACAGGTTGCCGGCGATATGGCTGTCGACACTCTGCTGACCGCAGGCCAGTGGCATTTCTTCGCAGCTTTGCGACACGGCCTCTTCGCTGTCGAAATGCGCCTGGCCGCTGGCGATCCAGCGTTCGCGCTCGGCGTTGAACGCGGCTTGTTGCTGCAGGCGAAAGGCGTGGATGCTCTCGGCCTCGCGGTTGAGAAACGCTTGATATTCTCCGAGGTTGAGCTGGCTCTGTTCGATGTTCAGGTCGAAGCGGCCGAGAGGAAAGTCGCGGCGGATGCGCAGCAGTTCTTCGGCGGTGACCGGGTAGAAACGGATCTGATCGAAAAACCGCAGCAGCCACGGTTTGCCTTCGAACGCGGCGACTTCGCGATATCGGTTCCACATCTGCAAGGTACGCCCGACGAACTGATATCCGCCCGGGCCTTCCATGCCGTAGACGCACAGGTAGGCGCCGCCGATGCCCACCGAGTTTTCGGCGGTCCAGGTGCGCGCCGGGTTGTACTTGGTGGTCACCAGCCGATGGCGCGGGTCGAGCGGTGTGGCGACCGGCGCACCGAGGTAGACATCACCGAGGCCCATCACCAGATAGCTCGCATCGAACACTGTGCGTTGCACCTCGTCGAGGTTGGGCAGGTCATTGATGCGGCGGATGAACTCCAGATTGCTCGGGCACCACGGCGCGTCCTTGCGTACGGTGGTCATGTATTTCTCGATCGCCAACTGGCAGGCCGGATCGTCCCAAGACAACGGCAGGTGGACGATGCGCGACGGTACTTGCAGATCCCCGGCAGCGCACACGGCATCCCACTCGCCCGCGACGATCCCGAGCAGATCGGCCAGCGGCAGTTGTTCGGGCTGATAGTGGATCTGCAGTGAACGAATGCCGGGTGTCAGGTCGATCACGCCGTGCAGGTTTTTGCCTTCCAGCGCCTGGATCAGTGCGTGGGCCCGGAAGCGCAGGACCAGATCCAGCTCCGGGGCGCCGATTTCCAGCAGCAGATGGGTATCGCCGGACACACGCCCGACCAGCCGCTTGTCGTCCTGACCCAATTCCAGAACCACAGGCGAAACCAGGCCCTGTGGGAGCTGGCTTGCCAGCGACAGGGCCCGAGCAGACACCGCGTCAACTTCATCGCTGGCAATCGCGCTTTCACAGGAATCCCATTTCAGAGTGAGATCGCGTGCGGTCTTGAGGTCGACGGGCACGAACTGCACTTTGTCCCCGGCCTTGAGTTGACCCAGTTGCCAGAGATCCGCCTCGATCACCGTCACCGGGCACACGAAACCGCCAAGGCTCGGGCCGTCCGGGCCGAGGATCACCGGCATGTCGCCGGTGAAGTCCACCGCACCGATGGCGTAGGGATTGTCGTGAATGTTCGACGGATGCAGGCCGGCCTCGCCGCCGTCGGCGCGCACCCACTCCGGTTTCGGTCCGATCAGGCGCACGCCGGTGCGGCTGGAGTTGAAATGCACTTCCCATTGCGTGGCGAAAAAGGTGTCGATGTAGTTTTCAGTGAAATACTCAGGCGCGCCATGGGGGCCGTAGATGACGCGGATCCGGCGCACGGCAGGTAATTCGCTGACGTGATGGGGCGCCAATGTCTGCCCGGCGCTGCGCTCACTCAGGGCAGCCAGATGCAGCACGTCACCGGCGCGCAAGGCACGTCCGCCATGACCACCGAACTGACCGAGGGTGAAGGTGCTTTTGCTGCCCAGATAATCCGGCACTTGCAACCCGCCGCGCAGGCACAGGTAGCTGCGGGCTCCGGCGCCCGACAGATTGCCCAGATGCAGCTGGCTGCCCGCGGGGATCAGCAGGGCGGTATTCATCGCCTGCGGCTGACCGTCGAGTGTCAGGGCAATCGGTGCGCCGGTCACGGCCACCACCGCCTCGCAATTGAAGCGCAGCAACGGCCCGCTCATGGTGACTTCCAGCGCCGCCAGGCCTTCATCGTTACCCAGTAGACGATTGCCCAGACGCAACGCGCGACTGTCCATCGGCCCCGAGGGTGGCACGCCGACCGCCCAGTAGCCGAGGCGACCGGGGTAGTCCTGGACGCTGGTCTGGGTGCCGGCGCTCAGCACTTCAAACGTGTTGGCCCGGTACACCAGGCCTTCCAGGCAACGGGTCCAGGGCTGGCCGCTGGCGAAAGGCGTATCGAGCAGAATCTGCCGCAGGTAGTCGCGGTTGGTTTCCACGCCGTACAGCTGGCTGTCGCCGAGGGCCTGATGCAGATCGGTGCGGGCCTGTTCGCGGGTCGGCGCCCAGCTGATGATTTTGGCGATCATCGGATCGAAGTAGGGCGGGATCTCACAACCGGCCTCGACCCAGGTGTCGATGCGCAGGTGCCGGCCATTGGCGACCGGGAAATCGACCGCCGTCAGCAAGCCGGGGCTGGGCTGGAAATCGCGGCCCGGATCCTCGGCATACAGCCGCGCCTGAATCGCATGCCCTTGCGGTTGCAGGCCTGCGAACAACTCGGCCAGCGGCGGCAAGTCACCGGCCGCCAACTCGATCATCCAGCGCACCAGATCGACGCCCCACACCTGTTCGGTGACGCCGTGCTCAACCTGCAATCGGGTGTTCACTTCCAGAAAATAGAAGCGCTGCGCATCGCTGTCGAAAACGAATTCGACGGTGCCGGCGCTGCGGTAACTCACTGCCTTGGCCAGTTTGATCGCCGCTGCGCACAGCTCATCCGCCATGCCTTCGGGCAGGTTCGGTGCCGGGGTTTCTTCAAGGACTTTCTGATTGCGCCGCTGCACCGAGCAATCGCGCACGCCGAGGGCGATCACCGCACCGTGGCCGTCGCCGAACACCTGCACCTCCAGATGCCGCGCACGCTGGATGTACTTCTCGATGAACACGCCGGCGTCGCTGAAGTTGTTCTGACCGAGGCGCTTCACTGCGTCGAAAGACTCGCTCAGTTCGCCGGGGTTACGGCACACGCGCATGCCGATGCCACCGCCACCGGCAGTGCTTTTGAGCATTACCGGATAACCGACCTGTTCGCCGGCAATCAGTGCGGCCTCAAGGCTTTCGAGCAGTTCGGTGCCTTCAAGCATCGGCACACCGTGCTGTTTGGCCAGGGCGCGTGCGGTGTGCTTGAGGCCGAACACCCGCAGTTGCTCCGGTGTCGGGCCGATGAAGGCAATGCCATGGTTTGCGCAGGCTTCGGCGAACGCGGCGTTTTCCGAAAGGAAGCCGTAACCGGGGTGGATTGCTGTGGCGCCACTGGCTTTGGCGATGGCGAGAATCTTGTCCACGGCCAGATAGGTGCCGGCCGCTGCCCCTTCGCCGAGACTGTGCGCTTCTTCAGCTTGCAGGATGTGCAGGCTGGCGGCATCGGCTTCGGAGTAGACCGCGACGCCTTCGACGTGCAGTTCATGCAAGGTGCGCAGAATGCGGCAGGCAATCGCGCCACGGTTCGCAATCAGGACTTTTTCGAACATGGAGAATCCCCCGGAGCCCGCGCAGGTGGCGGGCTCGACTGGGAGGCGGGCCGTCCCGCCGTTTTTGTTCAGGCGCCAGGGTCGTCCCCGACGGCGAAATCACTTCACTTTTTCAGGCACTGGCCCGAGCGCGCCTGGCACAGGGCAAACAACCAGCGGCGCAGACGGACGAATTTCAGTTCCATACCAGTAGCTCCGCAGGTGTCGGGTTGTAGGCGTTGCACGGGTTGTTCAGTTGCGGGCAGTTGGAAATCAGCACGATCACGTCCATCTCCGCGCGCAAGTCGACGTATTTGCCGGGGGCGGAAATTCCGTCTTCGAAGGTCAGGCCGCCCTCGGCAGTGACCGGCACGTTCATGAAGAAATTGATGTTCGGCCCGATGTCACCTTTGCCCAGGCGCCCGTCGTGAGCGCAGGCGCGCAGGTAGTTGTCGCGGCAGCTGTGCATGTAGCGTTTTTCCAAGGCGTAGCGCACGGTGTTGCTCTCTTGCGCGCAGGCGCCGCCGAGGGTGTCGTGGCGGCCGCAGGTGTCGGCGATGATGGTCAGCATCGGTTTGCCGAGGTTGGAATACAAAACGCTGCCGGTGCTCAGGTAGACGTTGTTTTGTCGACGCAATGTGCGCTGCACGTCGTAGCGCTCACGGGGATTGGCGACGCTGTAAAACAAGGTGTCGACCGCCTGATTGCCTTCCAGATCAAGGATGCGCAGGGTCTGGCCGGCCTTGACCTCCATCAGCCAGGGTTCGCCGGCGGGAATGGTGGCGCGGTATACCGCCGCGTCCGGTTGTTTTTGCGAAGTGGCGATAGCAACTGACATGGCGACGATCCTCAGGCGAACAAACGGTCGGTGTTGATGAAGCCGCGCTCGTTCTCCGGGCGCGAGGTACGGCAGTGCTCGGCGACGCTCGGGTCGGCGTTCATCCAGCTCAGCTTCAGCGGTTTGGGCGCGTATTGCGGCGACGGATCCAGTGGATGTTGCAGGGCTGTGAGCACAACCAGGGTGTCCATCGGTGCATAGAGTTCGATGTAGTCACCGGCCTGCGAATGGCCTTCGACAAAGTGCAAACGCCCGCTGTCGTCGACGTTGACCCGGCTGAACAGGTTGAGGGTCATCAGCAGGTCGGACAGGCCCAGCCCCCACTTGCCGAGCTCCACCAGCAGGTTGTCGGTGCCGTTGCGAAAGAAGCCGTTGCGCAGTTCCTGATAGCGGCCCTGGCCGTATTTCTCCGCGACTTCCTCGGCGCACAGCACGCCGCCGAGACTGTCACTCCAGCCGCAGGTATCCGCCGTGATCGCCGCCAGCACGCGGCCCATGTCCGAGTAGAGGCAATGGCCCGCGGTCAGCTTGGCGGTGTGTTGACATTTGAGGCTGTCGGGCAGGTTCAGGCGCTCGGTTTTTTCGTTGGCGTTGAGCAAGGTCAGGCTGACGTTGGCACCACCGCGCAGATCCGTCAGGCGCAGCAGCTGCCCGCGTTTCAAGACGAAGGAGCGATGGCCGCCGCCGGGCAGGGTTTCTTCGGCGAAGGGCGGGAAAATTCGGGTTGAATCAGTCATGGAAGGTTCCTCTCAAGCGGTTCGAAGGGCGCTCGCCAGTTGCTCCGGCAGGGCGTCGACGGCGGCGCGTTGGGCACGGCGGTCGCTGTTCAAAGGGATGTCGTAGGTGATGCGGGCGCCATAGGCGCCGGGGGCGTGCGGGTCGAGGCGGACCTTGTCGAACACCAGCAGACGGGTGCCGAGGCTGAAGCCTTCGGACAGGTCGTGGGTGACCATGAATACGGTCAGTTGCGTCTCGCGCCACAGCTCCAGCAGCAGCGCGTGCATGTCCTTGCGAATGCCCGGATCGAGCGCGCCGAACGGTTCGTCGAGCAGCAACACGCGCGGTTTCATGATCAACGCCTGGGCGATCGCCAGCCGCTGTTGCATGCCGCCGGACAGTTGCGCCGGGTACTTGTCCAGCGCATGGCCGAGGCCGACTTTTTGCAGCAGCGCCGTGGCCTGTTCGCGGGCGTCGCGTTTGGCGCTGCCGAACAGACGCCCGAGCAGTGGCGCCCGGGGCAGTTCGAGGCCGAGGGCGACGTTGTCCAGCACGCTCAAGTGCGGGAACACCGAGTAGCGCTGGAACACCACGCCACGGCTGGCATCCGGTTCGCGGGCCAGTGGCTGGCCGTCGAGCAGAATCTCGCCGCGACTGGCGGTTTCCTGACCCAGTAGCAGGCGCAGGAAGGTCGATTTACCGCAGCCCGAAGCTCCGACCAGCGTGCAGAACTCACCCTCGTTGACGTTGAGGTTCAGCCCTTCGAGCACCACTTGGTCGGCGTATTGCTGCCAGACGTTTTTCACTGTGATGAAGCTCATTTGGCTGCTCCCTCATACCAGGGGAATGCACGCCGGGTCAGGCACTTGAGGCCCCAGTCCATCAGCCAGGCGAGCAGGGTGATCCACACCACGTACGGCAGAATCACATCCATCGCCAGGTAACGACGCACGAGGAAAATCCGGTAGCCCAGACCGTCGGTGGAGGCGATCGCCTCGGCGGCGATCAGGAACAGCCACGCCGAACCGAGCATCAGCCGCAGTGAAATCAGCAGACGCGGCAACAGCTGCGGCAGAACCACACGCAGCATCAGGGTCCAGGTCGAGGCGCCGAGGGTCTGCGCCTTGATCAGCAGTTCGACCGGAATGTCCCGCGCGCGCTGTTCCAGATCTCGGGCGAGAGCCGGGGTGATACCGATCACGATCAGCATCACCTTCGACAGCTCGCCGAGGCCGAAGACGATGAACAGAATCGGCAGGATCGCCAGGGGTGGCACCATCGATAACACCGTCAGCATCGGCGACAACGGTGCGCCGAACAGCGGCAGGGTTCCGGCCGCGATGCCCAGGCACAGCCCGGCCAGCGCGGCGATACCGAGACCGATGGCCAGGCGTTGCAGGCTCGCGGCGGTGTCCTGCCAGAGCAGATATTCACCGGTGCGGCTGTCGGCATTGAATGCCAGGCGTTTAACCGCATCGGTCATCTGCACGGCACTGGGCAGCAGTTTGTCGTTGGGGTTCTCCGCCAGACGTTCGGCCGAGCCCATGAAATAGGCGAACAGCACCAGGGCGAACGGCAGGATCACCAGCAGCAGACGACTGGGGCGATCCGGGTGGCGATTGATCAGGCGCATGGCCAAATCCTCCGTGGCTTACAGCTTGGCGTCGGCGGCCATCTGCACGTAGGTCGGATCGAAACGCAGCTTGAGATTGGCGGTGTCGCCGCTGGTCACGCCGTTGGCGAACGCCATGCCGACCGCACTGGTGTCTTTCGCGCCTTCGCCGAGCAAACCGTGCTCAAACGAAAACTCGGCGACCCTGCGCATGGTTTCCGGCAGCTGCTTGCTGGTGGCGAACGCCAGGGCTTCTTTGGGGGTGGCGAACAGTTTGGTGGTGTCCAGTTGCGCCTGGAATCCGGCCAGGTCGGTGCCCGAGGCCTTGGCCATGTGCTCAAGCGCGGCTTTGCTCGCAGCGTTTTTTGCGTTCATCAGCTCGACCACTTCGAACCACGCGCCGGTCAGCGCCTTGCCCAGGGCCGGGTTGTCTTTGAGGGTGGCGCTGTTGACCACCATCATGTCCATGATTTCGCCGGGGATCTGGCTGGAATTGAAGACTTCGGTCACGCCGGGTTTGGCCTTGATGTCCGAGAGCATCGGGTTCCAGGTGGTGACGGCGTTGACCTGCTCGGTGTTGA
Source organism: Pseudomonas sp. B15(2017) (assembly GCF_002113215.1). NCBI lineage: Bacteria > Pseudomonadati > Pseudomonadota > Gammaproteobacteria > Pseudomonadales > Pseudomonadaceae > Pseudomonas > Pseudomonas sp. B15(2017). Next base: position 139,769 of record NZ_NEJZ01000016.1, on the reverse strand, counting down.
AGGCGGCAGAAATGTCGGCGTCGGAGGTGTTGACCACTTTCAGGTCTTTCTCGGTCAGGTCGACCGAGTCCAGCGCGCGGGCCAGCAGGTAATGCGAGACCGACAGTTCGACCAGGTTGACGTCCATGCCCTTGAGGTCGGCAACTTTCTTGCCCTCGCCTTTGAGAACGATGCCGTCGTTGCCGTTGGAGAAATCGCTGACGATCAGCGCGGTGCTGTCGACGCCGCCGGCGGCCGGGATGGTCAACGCGTCCATGTTGGTCATGGTGCAGCCGTCGAACTGACCGGCGGTGTACTGATTGATCGATTCGACGTAATCGTTGAGTTGGACTACGTCGATCTTGATCCCGTATTTCTTCGCCCATTTATCGACGATGCCCTGGCTGCCGGCATATTCCCATGGCATCCAGCCGGCGTAGATCGTCCAGCAGACACTGAAGTGGTCTTTCTGCGCGGCGGGGGATTGGGTGCTGACGAGCGCGGCGAACGCGGCGGCGAGAAGGGCGGGCAAACGTAGTCGGGACATGGTGGCTTCTCCAGTTGATCGAGGGCGGACAGGAAGGCAACGCGGCACCGCGAACGGTGGCTTGTCTCCCGGGCTTTTGTCCCGCCGTGTAACCTCAACTGGAGGTCGCCAACTCTCGGACCAGCCACTCGCAGATGCGAGCCGGAACCCTAGTCAGCCATTGCAAATTGTGGTGCCGCGAACCTGTGATGACTCCTGCACGGGTTTGCTAAAGCGAGAGGCGTGCCAAGTCGCGGCGAGCCTTCTGCGACGCGGCTTGCGGGTGGAAGGATGCGGTTGGCAGGTGGCGGCGGCGCTTTGTGTTGGTGCGCGCCTGCACCGTGATGCAGCGCGATGGCCGCTGATCCGATGCTCGGTGGGGCGTGGGCACTCGGTAGCGGTCAGCCAGTCAAACGTGATGTCAGCCGGTCTGTGCCGACTGCTGTCACAGGTCTTTCAGGAGGCCGCCATGCGTATTTCAAAATTGCTGCGTTGGGTGCTGCCGGGAGCAGTGCTCGGTCTGGGGCTGTCCGGTTGTTACTACTACGCCGGCGGCTACGATGTTTATTCCTCGCCCTATTACTATCCCGGCTATTACTCGCCCTATTACTACGGTGGTTATTACGGTCCGCGCTACTACGGCGGTGCCCGCTATTACTACGGCGGTTATGGCTATCGCGGCGGCTATGGACGGGGTTATCACGGCGGTGGATACCACGGTGGGCACCACTAATCAGCGGCTGAATGAAGGCGTTTTTGGATGAACAAGGTTTCATGAAGCACTTGTTTCAAGTTGTTGCAGAAACGCACCAGATGCCGAAAACGCTGTCTGATTTTTCGTCAGTCGCCGAATAAAAGACTGACGCCTGCCAGCGTCGCTGGTGTGGCTACCCGCGGTCCAGGAGGCCGCCATGTATCGCCGAATTCTTCTGTTTACCGTGATGCTTTTTTCCCTTGGCGGATGCGTCCCTTATTCCTACGGAGATGGCTACTACAGCTCAGAGGTCTACACATCGCAGGCACCTTCGTATTACAGCGGTGGCACTTATTACACCGGCGGCAGCACGTACTACTCGGCGCCGCGCTACTACCAGCCAGCACCGCGCTATTACCAACCGGCTCCACGCTATTACTCGGCGCCTCGTTATTACCAACCGGCCCCGCGCTACTATGAGAGCCGTCGCTGGCACGGTCATGATCGCGGACGCTGGGATGACCATCGCCGCGGTGGCTGGGATGATCGTCGGGGTCGCGGCAACTACGACCGTCACAGCGGACGCGGCGATTACAACCGGCACGGCAACCGCTGGTAACCCCTCGCAAAAAAGCGGCGCATTGAGCGCCGCTTTTTTTGTGCCTGCTTTTTGTGCTGGTGTGGATCGCACCATCTCCTAGGGGGTTCTCGGATCCCTCCTACAGTTTTACTTCTGAACATTTGTTAGCGTTTGTATGCACATGTTGATGTTGAAAAACTTCAATTTCATGGAGGTGTATAAGCGCGGGATATTGCTCAGATATGAATCTTCTTATCATTCATCAGAATTTTCCCGGTCAGTTTCGTCATGTGGCGTTGGAAGCATTGCGCAGACGTTTGGGAGTTATTGCAATTGGACGCGATACAGCGCCAGGTATTGCCGGGGTAAGGTTATTTCGATACCGACCATCAAGGCATATGGCTAATGGCGTTCATGGCTATTTGCATAGATATGAAGAGGCCGTTTCGGACGGGCAACAAGTTCAACGAATATTGAAGAGGCTCAGCCAGGCAGGCTTTCGGCCTGATGTGATTCTTGCCCATCCGGGGTGGGGTGAAACGCTATTCGTCAAAGATGTTTACCCCGATGTGCCGCTAGTTCATTTCTGTGAGTACTATTACCGAGCGCGTGAGGCAGACTCTGGTTTCGATCCTGAGTTTCCCTGTGCGATGGATGCGTCCTCAAGGCTTAGAGTCTTGAATTCGATGCATCTCCTGAATATTGAGCAGTGCGATGCCGGGATTGCACCTACGCAATGGCAGCGCGGTCTTTTTCCGAAAACATATCAGTCTAAAATTCGCGTCATTCACGAAGGCATTATTCAATTTACCGAATCAGAAGAGGTCGAGTCTGTAACGCTACCCGGCGGGCGCGTGATAAAAGCGGGTCAGCCTGTGGTGACTTATGTCGCCAGAAACCTCGAACCGTACCGAGGCTTTCATAGTTTTATGAGATCCATTCCCTATATTCAGGAAAAGTGCCCGAGTGCGCAGATTGTTGTTATAGGTGGGGATGGCGTCAGTTATGGGCGGCTGCCTTTTGGATTTTTGAACTGGCGAAGCAAGATGATTGCGGAGGTGGATTTTGATGCTTCCAATGTTCACTTTGTTGGGAAGTTGTCTTATCTAACTTACAGGTCGGTTCTGAGTCTTTCAAAGGCTCACGTGTATTTGACGTATCCGTTTGTACTGTCGTGGTCTCTGTTGGAAGCAATGGCTTCTGGCTGTGTTGTCGTAGGTTCAAATACCGCTCCCGTACAGGAAGTTGTCGAAGATGGAATCAGCGGGATACTTGTTGGTTTTTTTGACGTTGAAGAAATCGCCACGGCAGTGTGCAGGGTTTTAACGTCTTTCGGTGGTTTTGAGTCTATGAAAGATGCGGCGAGGTTGAAGGCAAGCGAATTTGATGTGGTTAAAGGAGTAAGTGGTTACTTTGAAGTATTTAAGGAGTTGATGAGGTGAGTTGTTTCTAGTGATGTGATTGGTCATTTTAAAATGGAGATTTGAAATGCTTAAGATGTCTCGCAAGGAGGTTTTTCGCCAGTGCAGAAGGGGAGTTAAATATGGCGTGTTATTAGCGATCTGTTATTGGGTCGTTGATTTCTGTATTCGATGGGAGGAGGCCGCAGTAGCGCGCGAGATTTATCAGAAGAAACAAGGGGCGTGCAGCAGGAAGCTGGCGGGTATGGAGCAGGTCCCGATACTTGGCGGCAGCCTGCTGGACCGGACAAAGATTCCCGGATTCCATTTTGGATCGACATTAAGGAGCGACGGTTCCTGTATTGCCGATCTTCTTTCAGGGTCATTCTGGTGGACGGGAAAAGAACTGTTTCCGGAATATGAAGCTCACGGGGTAGAACCACCCATTAGTTGGACGTATTACAATGTTTCCGCCAGACTTTACACCAGAAGGGATACCACGGAGCCGCATAATATGGGCGGACGGCATGTGGATTGGCCGGATGATCTGGTTGTAAAACTGAAGAACTATCCAGGCCTGGAACTTTGGCTTACCGCGCCTCCACCCAGTATCAAAAATGAATTCTCTGTTCGAATTTTTGTTATGCCCGACTGGCGCCGGCGTGATGGAACACCACGGAAGATAAATTGTATTGGTTTAAATTCGCCCGAATCTAAAGCTTCTGCCAGTGGTTTGAGTAAAGCATATCTTTTGAAAATGAATAAGGAGCAGTTGGAGAATTTGGAGTTTGGGAGTTTACGTACGTATTGCACGGTCGAGTTGCACCATTTCGACTTTGCAGGTGGGGATGCTCGTATACATTTGGGTACCGAGGGCTTGCGGGGTGCTCCAGAAGCGCTTAAGGCTGTCAGCGACTATCTTTCACATTCAATTATTACAGGGAAATGAATATGAGCTATATATTCAGTGGTTTGGAAAAGTTGGAAATTTTGCAGGCTGCAAATATTTGTGAGGGAATGAAATTCAATGTCGAGGAGGAAGAGTATTTTGCGATGGCAGTGGAGGGGCGAAACTGCGCTGTACTTTATCGTACATTGTCGAATATTTTGGGTGGGAAATTCTTAGGCGGTTCTGCGTTCGATGAGAGCGTGATGGGCATTTTTAAAGATGCCAAACTCTGGCTCGATGTAGCAATTGATGCAAATGGCGGAGTGGGCGCTTATTCTGCATTGATCCGAGCTTATACCCTGCGGCAGGGGGGAGTTAAGGTTAAATAAAAAAATCAGCGATTCGAAGATGCAACAGTCATCTAATCAGGTGGCTGTCAATCTCATGAATACGTTGATAAAAGGCTCCGTTGAGCATGATTTGGCTCCATGGACTGTGCCCTCCATAAGCCAAATTGCAGAAATCGATGCGAGCGCTATTGGTAAAGTATTATTTCGTGAAGATGTTGATGAAATTGATACAGCTACCAGTCGTAATGCGGGATGGTCTGGAACAATCGGCTTCAGCCTGTTGGGTGGAGAAAAACCATATGAAACTTGGAGGTTGATCTCCGCCGGTGATCCGGATTCCCATATAAAAGGGAATCATCATCTTGCCAAGTTAAAGAGGCTTGATGACCTAAAGAATGTTCTGTTTGCCGTGGACTCATACAGTGTTGCATTGCAGGCAGTGATTAAAAACTTCGGGTCGAATATGGTTGAAAGCCTGTTTTCAGTTCTGCCCGAACAAATAAATATCGCTCTCGCCAGTGGCAGCATCAATCCACTGATTCAGCATGTGGTGAAAGGTACGCCCATCTCACCTATTGTCAGCCTGATATTGCGATATAACCTGAATGATTTCTTTGACATGCTCAGGCGAACCTACGACGGAAACTCGGCCGCCACGCCTACCACCGACGAAACCTTCGCCTCCAATGCCTACACATTTTTCTCCGCACTTTCTCCGTCTCAATCGCAAAGCATCGTTACCAGAACCATTGGCGAGTATGGCAGTGCCAAGGACTGGGCAACGTTGGCCAGTCAGGCAACGCCAATCGGCGCCGCGTTACGCAATTCCCTCAAGCAACTAAGCGAAATCGTGATTGAGCGGGCCGACGGTTTTTCCGGACGCGGCCTGGAGCTTTACGACCCAGAAACGGGCGAGGGCTTCATCACTGAACAGTGGCTTGCCGATCGCTCTGAAATGCTGGCCCGGCTGATTGCGCGAACCAATGGATCGTTCGGTCGAAATACTGTCCAGACCTTTTCCTATTCGGATCTGGCTTCGGGCAAACAGGCCCTTATGACCACCGGCGTCTCAAACCCTCTGGTCATGTTTGGTGATGACGGCGGACGATCATTTGGTGGCGGGACAAATACCGATCATCTTTACGGCGGTGACGGCAACGATTCCATGAGCGGACTGTCTGGTAACGACTTTATCCAAGGGGCTCGCGGCAATGACTCTTTAACAGGAGGCGATGGCAATGATGCGTTGTACGGTATGGTCGGTGATGATGTTTTGGTGGGTGGCAAAGGTAACGACTCCCTGACTGGCGGGCCGGGTAACGATCGGTATGAGTTCTCCAGCGGAGATGGAATCGACGAAATTTTTGATGCGGACGTTGAGGGCGCGTTGCTGATAAATGGACTTCCGATCCCACCTCTCGAACGCAGTGCTCCGCTCAGCAATATCTGGCTTACGGAAGATCGAGCCATCAGTTTGACGCTCATTGAAGATCAGGCTGAAACCACGCTGAACATTAAATACGGACTGAGTGATCTCATCGTCATAAAGAACTTTAAGCCAGGGATGCTCGGAATTGATCTTCCTGATTACCAAAGACCGACCTTCTCCGTCCCCGATCTGGTCCTTCAAGGCGACTGGAAAATTAAAGATAACGACCCCAATGTTCGCGGAGATCAGCCTTCTTACGATGAGTTGGGCAACGCCTTGCTTTTGCCCAATGTTAAACAGAGGAACAAAGCCGACCTGCTTTACGGATCACCGAAAGATGACCTGATCGTTGGACTTGGCGGGTCTGATCGATTGTTCGGCAAAGAAGGCAACGATCGTTTATTCGGTGACAAGCAGACGACGCTGGAAAATGCATTTGCCGATGCAACAAAAGGAAAGGCCAGCCGTGGCGATTGGCTGGATGGTGGGCAGGGTGATGACCTGCTTGTCGGCACTGCCTCGCGAGACGTGCTGCTCGGCGGCAACGGTCGAGACACGCTGATTGGGGGAGCAGGTGATGACAATTTGTCCGGTGATCAAACAACCGGTGCACATGAGCAAAATTGGACAGTCAAGCGCATCGACGTTCCACTCAGTGATGGCGTCATCAGCATGCGTAGCGTCTTTGACAAATTTTCATTGAATAGTCCCACCGAGGGCGGTGACGACATCCTCTATGGGCAGGGTGGCCGGGATTTTATCAATGGCGGCAGGGGAGATGACCTGCTCGATGGCGGAAGTGACGACGACACACTGTACGGCGAAGAGGGTAATGACACGCTGGCTGGCGGGAGTGGCGATGACACATTATCGGGAGACAACCTGGATTGGGGTGGCGGTCTCGACAGTCGCCATCATGGCAACGATTTGTTGGCGGGTGGCAGTGGCGATGACTACCTTGCCGGAAACGGTGGTAGCGACGTGTTGTACGGCGGCAGCGGCAATGATGTGCTGAAAGGTGATGACGAGGTGCTGCGAGGCGTTTCGGGTGATGCCGCAGACTTTTTCGGAAGTGATTTTCTGGATGGCGGTGAGGGCAATGACACCCTTTGGGGCGGCGGTGCCGATGACTCACTTTTCGGTGGCAGCGGCAACGACGAGTTAGTTGGTGATTACCATGAACACCCGATTCGTTATCACGGTGATGACTATCTTGATGGCGGTGCGGGTGACGACACACTCCGTGGCTTGGGTGGCTCCGACACACTGATAGGCGGATCAGGCGCTGACGCTCTGGATGGCGATGAGCCCAACTTGAAAGCGGGCGCAACCAACGATGACCACATTCAAGGTAATTCAGGAAACGATACGCTCTGGGGTGGTTTGGGCGCCGATACACTTTTGGGCGGTGCCGATGATGACTTTTTGATAGGGGACTACGAGCGAACATCCGAAGCAGAACATGGCGCCGATTATCTTGATGGCGGTTCAGGCAACGACACTTTGCTGGGCGGTGGCGGAAACGACACACTGGTTGGCGGGGAGGGAGTCGATTATTTACGTGGCGGCCCTGGCGATAACGAATTTGAAGGTGGTGCCGGCAACGATTATCTGGAAGGGATGCAGGGTAATGACGTCTTTTATTTCGGAGTGGGCGATGGGCTGGATGTTATCACCGATATAGGTGGCAACAACGTCGTAAGTTTTGGCGATGGATTTTCTGCGGAGAACTTGCAAGCCAAGATCGTTAATCTTGATGCGGGCACAGCGTTGCGGCTGTCGAATGGTATTGGTGACGCGCTTCTGATTCTTCACCATGAAAAGTGGGCAGGTTCGACGTTCAGGTTCAACGATGGCGTGATCCTGAATTTCCAGGATGTAATCAAATTAACGGTGCAACCGGTAGATGTAACGGATCCGTCTGCGACATTTGCTGCGGTACCCGATCCCGAAAAAAAGCAGGACATTGAGAGTGAGATCGAAGCAGTCGTCCAGACACTGCCCGATGACTTAGCCGCTTCTACTGAGAGGGAAGGCAGTGAAACGGGTCGTCACACCCGGTGGGATAGCCTTTTTCTTTCGGAACTGAACACAAAGCGCTCAGCGGCCCGGCAGGCATCAGGATTTGCACTGAACGATCAGGGTGTTTGGGTTAGAAGTCATATTGCTACCGACAAAAGTGGCTATGCCATCAGCGCCGAACTGATCCATGAGGACGTTGAAGCCGGAGTCTTTTCCAATACACCTGAGTGGATGGGGGCGATTGCCGCAGACGCCGTGGTGAGTGAAAGGCAGTCAATTTCTGCAACGAAAACCACGTTCAAGTTTGTAAAAGCTGAAACTGCGCAATTACCGAAACAAAAGCCAAAATATTACCCGTCTGGCTCCAGTTATTCGGGGTTCTCGTTCAACGTGGGTGATGCTGTAGTCGAAGATATAGACCACTCCGGCGCTATTCAGGGGTGGTACGTGTATCCCGCTGGCAGTTTTGAAAATCATGAAATTGTTCGTAAAGCGTTTCGCTGGAGCTCTACTACCCAAACGATCAAACATAAAATTGTCCAGGGTAGTGACGCTGGCGGCAGGGTAAATCTCGAAGTGGGAAATCTCTTTCATGGCGGTGCAGGAGATGACTTGGTGGTGACCTATGCCGGTTCAGTGCTTGAGTACGGCGGGGTGAACGACAGGATCCCAGGCGCATTTTTATCAGCGGGCGCAGGTGACGACACATTGCTCGGGTCAGCGGGGGCCGATTATTTGATCAGTGGACCGGGAGAGGATTGGCTTTACGGCGAAAACGGTCCCGACACTTACATCGTTGAAGCGCATGATGGCGCAACCACCATTATTGCCGACGTGCTTAACCCTGTTTTTTTGCGTCCCGAGGTTGGAGCCTCTGGGTGGCATGAAGAGTTTGGGGAGCTTGATATTGATACAGTCGTTCTTCCGGAAGAGGCGAAACCAGACAAGTTGAAGCTAACCTGGGGAGCTGTGTTGGTTGAGACGGTAAATATTGAACTCTCACCCACTCCACCACGTGACGCTCATCGTCGACCGCCTCGTGCCCAGATGCTGTACACAACACTCGATATCGCGTGGGGCGGAACTCAAAAAGTACGAATCGTTTTGCCCAATCCAAATGAGATCGGTGGTTCCGGTATTGAGCGGGTGAGATTTTCTGACGGATCGAGCATCAGTTTCAAAGACCTCGTTAGCCGATTAGGCATTGCCCCCGATACTTATCATCACGGCATCACCGTTCAGGACGCTGCTCAGGTTAAGTCCTTCCGAGAGAACCGTTTTCTACCGCTTGTGGGCGGTCGCGGTTATGACACCCTCAGTGGCACTGGTGAAATAAGAGGGATGCAAGGAGATGATCTGCTCGGCGGTGGCTCAGGTGATGAAGTGCTTTACGGTGGGCCGGGCAATGACACCTTGTCCGGTGGCGGGGGCAATGATGTTTATAAATATGATGGGCTTGGGCGAGACCCGGTAATCAATGCCGGCGGCGGAACTGACGGTATAGATTTTTCGGAGGTCGGACTGTCGATTGGTCAACTCAAGTTCCACCGTGAACGGAATGATCTCGTCATCGTAGTGAGTTATGGCATGTCTCCAAAGGTTCGTGTCTCCGAACACTTTTCAGGAGGCGATGCCGCTATCAGCTTCATCAGCGTTCAAGGAGAAGAGGGCGCTGTTAAAAATTACACGGCGAACCAGCTCACTGAGCTTTTGCACCCTCTACCTCCCTTACAGGACGTAGAGGATATCTTGCCGAGAAATGATGAAGAGGCGTTGCGGGCAATGAAGGAAATAATCGCGTTTTATGAGTTGAATATTTGATCGCAGATAGTTTCGCAACGGGCTCAAACTTCCCGCGACAGAGCCCAAAAGACTGCCATCGCGGGTAACGATAGGTTCTAGTATTGCGACAGATCCGCCAACGGATGCCGCCCCTCCCACACCTTGTGAAAGTGCGCCTCGACCACCGCGTCCGGCACCCGGGCGATGTCCGGCCAGTGCCAGTGCGGTTTTTGATCCTTGTCGATCAGTCGCGCCCGGACCCCTTCGCTGAATTCCGGATGGCGGCAGCAATTGAGGCTCAGGGTGTATTCCATCTGAAAGACTTCGGCCAGTGACAAGTGGCGGGCACGAATGATCTGTTCCCAGACCAGATGCGCCGTCAGTGGCGAGCCTTCACTCATGGTTTTCGCCGCACGGGCAATCAACAGGTCGCTGCTGTCCCGATGCAGGCTGATGGCTTTCCAGGCGCAGGTCACGTCGCTGACATCCAGCCATTCATCGATCTGCTGCCGACGCGGCAGCCATTGCGCCTCAGGCATTTGCGCCACGGCTTCCTGCTGCAGCGCTTTGAGCAGGCTGTTGAGCTGCATGGCGGTCTGTTCCTGCCAGTTCAACTGCAACAAGCCGTCGATCAGTTCCTGTTGCTGGTCGTCAAGCAGGAAGCGGTCGGCCAGATCCAGATCGATCGCATCGCGACCGTTCATGTGTGCGCCGGTCAAACCCAGGAACAAACCGAGCCTGCCCGGCAGCCGCGACAGAAACCAACTGGCGCCGACATCCGGGTACAGGCCGATGCTGATTTCCGGCATCGCCAGTCGACTGCTCGGCGTGACGATCCGGATGCTCGCGCCTTGCAGCAGGCCCATGCCGCCGCCGAGCACATATCCATGGCCCCAGCAGATCAGCGGCTTCGGGTAGGTGTGGAGGCTGTAGTCCAGCCGATATTCAGCATTGAAAAACTGCGCGGCCAGCGGCGGAACCTCGCCGGGATGGGCGCGACAGGCTTCCACCAGGCTGCGCACTTCGCCACCGGCACAGAAGGCCTTGGCGCCGTTACCGCGCAGCAGCACGCAGACGATTTGCGGCTCCTTGGCCCAGGCGTTCAGTTTGTCGCTCAGGGCGTGGATCATCGGCAGGGACAGCGCATTGAGCGACTTTTCGGCATCCAGCGTGGCCACGCCGATGCGCGCGCCGTCGGTGCCGGTGAGTTCTTCGAAGTGCAGATTCATCGTGACCTCGATCGGGAATTTGAACGATCAGTATGATCGCTGTGTGGGAAAGTGCCGGATCTGCGTCAGATCAATTGACAAGCGTGGTCGGCTTTCCTAGGGTTCGCCCCACTGATTTTGCCGGGTATGACCATGACTGCTGACGACCGTATCAAACTCGAACCGAGCTGGAAGGAGGCACTGCGTGCCGAATTCGACCAGCCCTACATGGCAGAGTTGCGCACTTTTCTGCAGCAGGAGCGGGCGGCCGGCAAGGAAATCTATCCGCCGGGACCGCTGATTTTCAATGCGTTGAATTCGACGCCGCTGGACAAGGTGAAAGTGGTCATCCTCGGCCAGGATCCGTACCACGGCCCGGGCCAGGCCCACGGCTTGTGTTTCTCGGTGCAACCGGGCGTGCCGGCGCCGCCTTCGCTGGTCAACATCTATAAAGAGTTAAAGCGCGACCTGAACATCGACATTCCCAACCACGGCTACTTGCAGAGCTGGGCGGATCAGGGCGTGCTGATGCTCAACACCACCATGACCGTAGAGCGCGCCAACGCCAATGCGCACAAGGACAAGGGTTGGCAGTTCTTCACGGACCGGATCATTGAGGTGGTCAGTCAGCGGCAGCCGCATCTGGTGTTCATGCTCTGGGGTTCCCATGCCCAGAGCAAACAGAAGCTGATCGACGCCACCAAGCATCTGGTGTTGACCTCGGTGCACCCGTCGCCGCTGTCGGCCTATCGCGGCTTTCTCGGTTGCGGGCATTTCAGCCGCACCAACAAGTTCCTGGAGCAGAACGGCGAAGCGCCGATCGAGTGGCGTCTGCCGTCGGTGGTCTGATGCTCAGGGCTGGCGGTTAATCTCGTTCCCACGTCGAGGCGTCCGCGTGGGAACGATCAAAACCGGATCAGGCTTCGGGATTACGGTTCCAGTACTTGAACAACGGTTCCGCCAGAAACAACACGAACAACAACCGCATCACCTGCATCGCCGTCACCAGCGGCACTGACAATTGCAGGGTTTCTGCCGTCAGGCTCATCTCGGCGATTCCGCCGGGCATCATGCCCAGGGTCAGCGATCGCAGATCCAGATGGGTCATGGCACTCAGTCCCAACGCCGCCAGTGTCGCGATCAACATGGTCAGCGCCGTGCCGATCAACGTCCGTCCCATGAACGACGGTGCCCGGCGGAAGAACTGGCGGTTGAAGTGACAGCCCAGACCGCTGCCGATCAGCCACTGGCCGATCTGACTGCCGCCATTGGGCAGACCGATGTGCAGATCCCAGCCGATGCTCACTGCTGCGCTGACCAGCAGCGGGCCGAACAGCCATGGGTTGGGTTGACGCAAACGTTGCCAAAACCAGGCGAGCAGGCCGCCCGCCGGAAAAAGAATCGCCAGCCAGCGCCAATCGACGCTGCCGGCGTGAGAAATCGGTGCGCCATCGCCCAGCAGATATTTGAATGCCGCCGGCACACACAGCACCACCACCAGCACCCGCAAGCTCTGCCCGGCCGCGACATGGCTGAGCATCGCGCCGTTGCGTGCGCCGAGGTTGACCATCTCGCCGGAGCCGCCGGGCATGCTGGAGAAGAATGCCGTGGCGCGATCCTCACCGGTGCGGCGCATCAGCCACACGCCGACCACCGCCGACAGGCTGGTGACCAGCGCGCCGAAAAAGATCAGGCCGAAGTGGCTCAGTACCTGCTCCATCACCAGCGGGGTGAAGTGCAGGCCGATGCCGATCCCGACGATCCACTGGCCGCATTTGCGGCCGCCAGGGATTTCGGTCAATTGCCACGGGGTCAGGCAGCGCACCAGGATGATCGCCAGCAACGAGCCGACCATCCACGGCAGCGGCCAGCCGATCTGGCTGGCGATGTAACCGCCAAGCAGACCGACCAGCGGGGTTCCCCACCACGTTTTAAGGGAGAGCCGATCAGACATCGGCGATAGCGCGTTGCGCGGCCGAGCGTTTGCGCCAGATGCGCAGCAGTGGCATCAGCAACATGATCGCTGTCAGCACCCAGACACCGAAGGTGATCGGGCTCGACCAGAGAATCTCCAGCGCACCGTTGGAAATCGACAGCGCCCGGCGCAGATTCTGCTCCATCAGGCCGCCGAGGATGAAGCCCAGCAGGACTGGCGACAGCGGGAAGTCCAGTTTGCGCAGGATGTAGCCAAAGATGCCGATGCCTACCATCAGGAACAGGTCGAACGTGGTCGCGTGCACGGCGTAGACGCCGATCCCGGTAATGATCGCGATCACCGGCACCAGTGCCCAGTTCGGTACAGCGAGGATGCGGGTGAAGATACGGATCATCGGGATGTTCAGGATCACCAGCATGATGTTGGCGATGAACAGCGAGGCGATCAGGCCCCAGACGATGTCCGGTTGTTGCTGGAACAGCAGTGGGCCCGGAGTGATGTTGTACAGCGACAGGGCGCCAATCATCACCGCCGTGGTGCCCGAACCCGGAACGCCGAGGGTCAGCATCGGCACCAGCGCGCCGCAGGCGGAGGCACCGATAGCGGTTTCCGGCGCAGCGAGGCCGCGCGCGTCGCCCTGACCGAACTTGCCGCTGGCTCCGGCGATGCGTTTCTCGGTCATGTAGGCAACGGCGCTGGCCAGGGTCGCGCCGGCACCCGGCAACACACCCATGATGAAACCGAGCAGGCCGCAACGGATGTTCACCACGAACACCGAAGCCGCTTCCTTGAAGTTGAACATCATCCGGCCGGTGGCTTTCACCGCTTCCTGGCCGCGATGGGTTTTCTCCAGCAACAAGAGAATTTCGCTGACCGAGAACAGGCCCAGTACCAGCACCACGAACTGAATGCCGTCGGTCAGGTGAATGTTGTCGCCGGTGAAACGGTACACGCCACTATTGGCGTCGATGCCGACGCTGGACAGGAACAGGCCGATCAACGCCGCGATGAAGGTTTTCAGCGGTCGGTCACCGGCCATGCCGCCCAGGCAGACAATCGCGAACACCATCAACACGAAATATTCCGCCGGCCCGAAGGCAATCGCCCATTTCGCCAGCAGCGGCGCGAACAGCACCATGCCGCAGGTGGCGATGAAGGCGCCGATGAACGAACTCCATGCCGACAACGACAGCGCCACGCCAGCCAGGCCTTTGCGGGCCATCGGGTAGCCGTCGAGAGTGGTCATCACGGTGGAGGCTTCGCCGGGGATGTTCAGCAGAATCGAACTGATCCGGCCGCCGTATTCGCAGCCCAGATACACCGCTGCCAGCAGGATCAGAGCCGATTCCGGTGGCAAGCCGAGGGCGAATGCGATGGGGATCAGCAGCGCTACGCCATTGATCGGCCCCAGACCCGGCAACAAGCCGACCACGGTGCCGATCAGCGTGCCGGTCAGGGCCGTGACCAGGTTGTACGGGCTCAGCGCGACGCCGAAGCCCTGACCCAAATAACCGAGAGTATCCATATCAGTTCTCCAGAACGTCGAGCAGGCCGAGGGGCAGCGGAACGTCCATCAAACGGTCGAACAGCAGGTAAAGACCCACGGCCATCAGGCTGATGATCACCACACTCGGCAACCAGCGGCCGCCGTACAGTCGGGCCATTGGTACGCCGATGATGATGCTGGCGACGATGAAACCAAGGGGTTCGAAAGTGCCGGCGAACACCAGCAGCAGGGCCACGCAGATGCCGATCTTGGTCAGGGTTTCGCGGTCCAGTGGCGGCTCGTCGTCGCTGTGCTTGATGGGCGCTGGACGAAAAACCATGTACAGCAACGCCAGGCCCATCAGGCCGAGCATCAGCAATGGAAACGCCCGGGGGCCGACCGGTTCGTAGGAAAACGCCGCCTGGTAAGGCCACGCCATCAGTGCCAGGCCGACGCAGGCCAGCAACAGCACCGAGGCAAAAATGCGTTGAATAAGCATGAGGGAACTCCTGCCATGGCCCCGGTGAAAGGGCCATGGACGCTAGACAGAGACGATCACTGAATCAGGCCGAACTCTTTGGCCAGCACCTTGTAGTCCGCCACTTGCTTCTTGACGTAGGTGTCCAGCTCGGGACCGGTCATGGCGAACGGGAAGAGTTCACGCTGATCGCGCAGCTTGGCGAAGTCGTCGGAGGCCAGCAGTTTGTCGAAGGAGGCTTTCCACCAGGCGTAGTCTTCATCGCTGACTTTCGGCCCGAGGTAGAAACCGCGCACCACCGGCCAGACGATGTCGTAACCCTGTTCGCGGGCAGTCGGGATGTCTTTCATTTCCGGCTCGTCCAGGCGTTTCTCGGCAAACACGGCCAGCAGGCGCATGTCACCACTCTGGATGTGCGGCATGGAGTCGGAGATGTCGGTACTGCCAACCTGGATGTGGCCGCCGAGCAGGGCGGTAGCGATCTCGCCGCCACCTTCGAGGGCGACGTAGCGCAGGTCGCGCGGGTTGATCCCGGCGGCTTTAGCGATCAGTGCGGTCTGCATCCAGTCCTGGCTGCCGACGGTGCCGCCGGAGCCGATGACCACGGAGCTCGGATCTTTCTTCAGCGCTTGCACGAGATCGTCGAGGGTTTTGTAGGGGGAGTCGTTTTTCACCGCGATGGCGCCGTAGCTGGTGCCGACCGCCGCCAGCCAGCGCACGTTGGTTTCATCGAACCGACCGAACTTGCCTTGGGCCAGGTTCAACAGCGAACCGCTGGACCACGCCACCAAAGTGCCCGCATCAGCCGGACGCTGCGCCACGACGGCGTTGTACGCCACCGCGCCGACACCGCCGGGCATGTAGGTCACGCGCATCGGTTTGGTCAGCAGTTTTTCGTTGACCAGCGCGCTTTGCGCCAGTTTGCAGGTCAGGTCGAAACCGCCGCCGGGGGAGGCGGGGGCAATGCATTCCGGACGTTTGGGTTCGGCCATCAGTTGGCCGGCGAACAATACGCAACCGGCGGCGAGGGCGAAACGGCGCAGGGATCGGTTCATGAGTGTCTCCATGGGAGTTGTTGTTTTTGGGGATATTTCAGGTGCGGCAGTTTCGCGCGTGCAGGCTGACAGGCTCAGACCCGGACGGGTTGAACGCCGCGCAGCCGACGATGGCGCTGACAAGCGAAAACGGGGAAATACGAGAGGAAGAATGAAACGGGTCAACCTGAAGCTGTGTGGACAGCATGATGCAGTACCTCGTTATTGTTCTTATTGGCGAAAACGCATCGTGGCGTTTTTCGAGAGCTACGTTTTGAAGCTATGGTGCAGGAACGGAGAAAACGGCGAAGGTCGGCAGTCGGGACCCTCGGTGAAGCGACTGTAACGGCCCAACCTTTCGCTAACCTTTCAGTATTCTTTCGCGTGTTTTCGGGCTTCACAGTGGCGGTTGCGGCTGTAAACTCCGCCGCAAAGAATGGCGTCGGCCATCCCTGAATGAGGTAGAGATCCATGCGTGTCCTGCTCGTCGAAGACCATTTGCCGCTGGCCGAAAGCGTTGCCCAGGCGCTCAAGAGCACCGGTCTGACCGTGGATGTCTTGCACGATGGCGTTGCTGCCGACCTGGCCCTGGGCAGCGAGGAATACGCGGTGGCGATCCTTGATGTCGGCCTGCCGCGCATGGACGGTTTTGAGGTGCTGGCGCGCCTGCGGGCCCGGGGCAAGAACTTGCCGGTGCTGATGCTGACCGCCCGTAGCGACGTCAAGGATCGGGTCCATGGGCTCAATCTTGGGGCCGACGATTACCTCGCCAAGCCGTTCGAACTCACCGAACTCGAAGCGCGGGTCAAAGCCCTGTTGCGCCGCAGCGTACTCGGCGGCGAACGTCAGCAACGTTGCGGCGTGCTGGCCTACGACCTCGATACCCGGCGCTTCACCCTCGGCGAAGAACTGCTGACGCTGACCTCCCGCGAGCAGGCGGTGCTCGAAGCGTTGATTGCCCGTCCGGGAAGGGTGATGAGCAAGGAGCAACTGGCTGCTCAGGTGTTCGGTCTCGACGAAGAGGCCAGCCCCGACGCCATCGAAATCTACGTGCACCGCCTGCGCAAAAAGCTCGACGGCCATTCAGTGGCCATCGTGACCTTTCGCGGTCTGGGCTATCTGCTGGAAAGCCGCGATGCATAAGCCCAGCAGTCTGCGCTGGCGGTTGGTGTGGAACCTCGCGCTGCTGCTGGTGGTGTTGATGCTCGCCAGCGGATTGAGCGCGTACTGGAACGGTCGCGAAGCCGCCGACACCGCCTACGACCGCACACTTCTCGCGTCAGCACGGACCATCGCCGCCGGTCTGTCCCAGCGCGATGGCAGTCTCAGTGCCGACGTGCCTTACGTGGCGCTCGATACCTTCGCTTACGACAGCGCCGGGCGCATCTATTACCAGGTCAACGACATCAACCAGAAGTTGATTTCCGGCTACGAAAACCTGCCGGGCCCGCCGCCGGGCACACCGAGAACCGACAGCTATCCCGCCTTGGCGCGCTTTTACGACGCGAAATATCAGGGGCAGAACGTGCGCGTGGTGAGTTTGCTCAAGGCAGTGAGCGAACCGAACATGAACGGCATGGCGGAGATTCGCGTTGCCGAAACCGACGAGGCGCGCGTCAGCATGGCCCGCAGTCTGGCAGCCGATACGCTGCTGCGGCTCGGGATGCTGGCGATTGGCGCGTTGTTGCTGGTGTGGTTTGCGGTGAGTGCGGCGCTGCGGCCGATCGAGCGTTTGCGCACGGCAGTGGAAGAGCGTCAGCCCGATGACCTGCGGCCCTTGCCTTTGGTCGAAGTGCAGCACGAGTTGTGGCCATTGGTGCGAGCGCTCAATCACTTTACCGAGCGCCTGCGCGGGCAGTTCGAGCGGCAGGCGCAGTTCATCGCCGATGCGGCCCACGAGTTGCGCACGCCACTGGCGGCGCTCAAGGCGCGGCTTGAACTGGGCTTGCGCTCAAACGAGCCGCAGACCTGGCGCGATACGTTGGAATCTTCGGCGCAAAGCACGGATCGCCTGACCCATCTGGCCAACCAGTTGTTGTCGCTGGCCCGCGTGGAAAACGGCGCCCGGGCGATTGCCGAGGGCGGTGCGCAGTTGCTCGATCTGAGTCAGTTGGCGCGGGAACTGGGCATGGCCATGGCGCCGCTGGCCCACGCGCGGGGTGTCGCGCTGGCGCTGGAGGCGGACGAGCCGGTCTGGCTGCGTGGCGAGCCGACGTTGCTCAACGAGTTGCTGAGCAATCTGGTGGATAATGCGCTGGCGCACACGCCGCCGGGCGGCAACGTGATCCTGCGGGTCACGGCGCCGGCGGTGCTGGAGGTCGAAGACGATGGGCCGGGCATTCCGCTGGAGGAGCGGGATCGGGTGTTCGAACGCTTTTACCGGCGCAACCAGCAGGTGGCCGGTTCCGGGCTCGGGCTGGCGATCGTCGGGGAAATCTGCCGCGCGCATCTGGCGCAGATCAGTCTGCACGATGGGGAACAGGCGGGTTTGAAGGTGCGGGTGAGTTTTGTCGCCGGTTGATCAGTAGAACATCGACCGCGATTCTTCCAGATCGGCGCACAGCGCCTTGTTTTCCGGATCGATGCCGAGCTTGCGGAACGCCGGCACGCTGAACGGATCGATGCGGGCCATCGGGTGGTCGGTGTCCTTGTGGCAATACAGGCTGGCCACTTGCACGATGTCGACGTAATCGATCTGTTGCGATTCGCGCTTGAGGTCCTCATACAGACCCGGCAACTCCACCAGACGCTCGGGGAATTCCCAGACCCGCAGCAGCTTGTCGCCGAGCAGCGGGTGAATGTGGTCGATCACATGGTTGAGGCTGACCGGATCGGACAGCAATTCGTAGTGATCTTCAGCGTAAGTCAGGATCGGCAGCACGCCGATCTGATGAACCAGTCCACCGAGCGCGGCTTGATCGGGTTTGAGTTGGGTGTAGCGGCGGCACAGGGCGTAGCTGACGCCGGCGATCTCCAGACTCTTGCGCCAGACTTCGCGCATCTTTTGTTCGACCACGTCGGAGCGGGCGTGGAAGATCTGCTCCATCACCAGACCGATCGCCAGATTGCTGCTGTAGTTGACGCCGAGCCGAGTGATGGCGGTGTGCAGGTCGGTGACTTCCTGAGTCGCACGCAGCAGCGGGCTGTTGACCACTTTGATCAGGCGCGCCGACAACGCTGTGTCGCGGCCGATCACTTTGCTCAGGTCGCTGACGCTGATGTCCGGATCTTCAGCGGCCTTGCGAATCTGCAGAGCCACTTCCGGTAACGTTGGCAGAACCAGGTCATCGTTATCGATGGCCTCAACCAAATCCTGTTGGACCTTATCCGCCAGCTCACTCATGTCGTTTCTCTAGGGTGTTGCAACAAATGCTGCGATCAACGCTGGATTTCGCGGTCGCGATCCAGTTCGTAAGGCAGGTCGAGCAAGTGCAGCGCCGGGCCTTCGGCTGCGCCCAGATGCAAATCGCCTGCGTCGGCAGCTTCGGCCTGCAACACCGCCAGCAGTTCAATATTCTTTTCGGCACGGGCAGCCAGTACCACTTCGCCGATGGAGCTGCCGTGGCTCGGGGCGAACAGCGGGGTGCCCGGCTCCGGCAATTCGCTGGCGTCCAGTTGCACGCGGTACAGGCGACGCTTGAGTTTGCCCAGGTACTGCATGCGCGCGACGATTTCCTGACCGGTGTAGCAGCCTTTCTTGAAACTCACGCCGCCGACGGCCTGCAGATTGAGCATCTGCGGGATGAACAGCTCGCGGGTGCTCGGCATGACCTGGCCGATCCCGGCGCGGATCTGGCCCAGCAGCCATTGATTGAGTTCGGCTTCGCTCAAGTGCGCGGACAATTTGCCTTTGACGGTGTCAGCCTGATCGGCGGGCACCCAGAGTTCGGCACGGTTCGGGGAGACGCGAATCGCGATCAGACCTTCGTGGCGAGCCACGCTGTCGGTTTCTGCCGGCAGTTCCAGGCCCAGACTGCTCAGGGCCGCATCGCCATGATCGAGGCCGAAGCGTACCCAGGAGGCGCTTTCGTCGGTCAGTTTCGATTTGGAGAACACGGCGTACTTTTTCAGATCCGCCAGTTGCGGCTCCAGCAGCTCGCCGGCCATCGCCAGCAGCACGCCGTCGCCTTCCAGCACGATGCGGAAACTCGACTGCATGCGGCCTTTCTGCGTGCAGCGTGCACCGAGGCTGGCCTGGGTTTCGCTCAGATAATTGATGTTGCAGGTCAGTTGGCCTTGCAGGAATTTGCCGGCATCCGCGCCGCGAACCGCGAGAACGCCTTCATGAGAGAGGGTGCAGAAAAAAGCAGAATCGGCCATGGGTCATCGCAGGGTAAATAGACTGGGGCACATCATAAGGGGGTGCTGTTGAAATGGGTAGTTGATAAAGGATCGGTGGTGCCCGACCAAAGCCGACTGTTCGGCCCGCTTCGGGCCTGTATACTTGCGGCCTATTTGAGGAGGGCTCCATGGTCGAACAAGTTGAACTGAATCGCCTCTTTTGGCACAGCCGTCGCGGCATGCTGGAACTCGACGTGTTGCTGGTGCCGTTCGTGAAAGAGGTCTACGCCAATCTGAATGAGGTGGATCGCGCGTTGTATGTCCGCCTGCTCGAGTGCGAGGATCAGGACATGTTCGGCTGGTTCATGGAGCGCAGCGAATCGGAAGATCCCGAGCTGCAACGCATGGTTCGCATGATTCTGGATCGTGTCCAGCCCAAGTAATACGTTCGAATGCCGCTGGCACGCCTCACGGCAGTTGCTGGCGGCGTATCTGCTGGCCCAGGCATTCGCGCTGGGTTCTTTGTTTCTGTTGTCGATTCCTTTATGGGGTTCTCTGCTGGGGGCATTCGCATGTCTCGCCCATGCTGTCTGGGTGTTGCCACGGCAGATTCTGTTGAATCATCCCAAGGCCTTTTGCGGATTGCGTCGGGACGCGGATGGCTGGCAGCTGTGGAACAAGGCCGATGGCTGGCAAGCGGTGCAATTGCGCCCGGACAGCCTGGCGCTGCCGCTGATCGTGGTGTTGCGCTTTCGGTTGCGTGGTGAGTGGCGCGTCAGGTCGATCTGCGTGCCGCGGGATGCGCAGGCGTCGGATTTGCACCGACGCCTGCGGGTACGCCTCAAGTTCAGCCGGCGTAGGTGGGCGGCACCAGAATAGTGTCGAGCGCTTCAGGCAGCAGGCCCGGGTAGTCGAGGGTGTAATGCAGGCCCCGGCTCTCCTTGCGCTCCATGGCCGAGCGGATCATCAGTTCTGCCACTTGCGCCAGGTTGCGCAGCTCGATCAGGTCACGGCTGACCTTGTAGTTACTGTAGAACTCGTCGATTTCGTCCAGCAGCAGACGCACGCGATGCTGTGCCCGTTGCAGGCGCTTGTTGGTGCGCACGATGCCGACGTAGTCCCACATGAACCGCCGCAATTCGTCCCAGTTGTGGGCGATGATCACGTCTTCATCGGAGTCGGTCACCTGGCTGGCGTCCCAGGCGGGCAGGGCGCGCGGGATCGCGACGTCGGGGAGTTGCTCGAGAATGTCCGCTGCAGCCGAGCGGGCGTAGACGAAACATTCGAGCAGCGAGTTGCTGGCCATACGGTTGGCGCCGTGCAGGCCGGTGAAGCTGGTTTCGCCAATGGCGTACAGGCCGGGCACATCGGTGCGGCCCTGTTGATCGACCATCACGCCGCCGCAGGTGTAGTGCGCCGCCGGTACGACCGGAATCGGTTGCTTGGTGATGTCGATGCCGAAGCCGAAGCAGCGCTCGTAGACAGTCGGGAAGTGCGATTTGATGAAGGCTTCGGGCTTGTGGCTAATGTCGAGGTAGACGCAATCGACACCCAGGCGCTTCATTTCATGGTCGATGGCGCGGGCGACGATGTCCCGTGGTGCCAGTTCTGCACGTGGGTCAAAACGTTGCATGAAGCGTTCGCCGTTCGGCAGCTTCAAATGGGCGCCTTCGCCACGCAGGGCTTCGGTTACCAGAAAGCTCTTGGCTTGCGGGTGGTAGAGGCAAGTGGGGTGGAACTGGTTGAACTCCAGGTTTGCCACGCGGCAGCCCGAACGCCAGGCCATGGCGATGCCGTCACCGCAGGCGCCGTCGGGGTTGCTTGTATATAGATAGACTTTCGCGGCGCCGCCGGACGCCAGGATCACAAAGCGTGCTCCGAAGGTATCGACTTCTCCGGTTTTGCGGTTGAGCACGTAGGCGCCCAGGCAACGTTCGCCTTCCAGCCCCAACCGACGCTCGGTGATCAGGTCGACCGCTACCCGCTGTTCGAGCAATTCGATGTTCGGGCGTTCTTTGGCCTGGGCCAGCAGGGTCGTGAAAATCGCAGCGCCAGTGGCGTCAGCTGCGTGGATGATCCGGCGATGGCTGTGGCCGCCCTCGCGGGTCAGGTGGAATTCGAAACCGCCGTCTTCCGTACCGGACTGTTCGTCGCGCGTGAACGGCACGCCCTGGTCGATCAGCCACTGAATTGCTTCCTTGCTGTGCTCGACGGTGAAACGCACCGCGTCTTCATGGCACAGGCCGCCGCCGGCATTCAGAGTGTCATCGACATGGGACTCGACGGTGTCGGTGTCGTCCAGCACGGCCGCGACGCCACCTTGTGCCCAATAGGTCGAGCCGTTGGCGAGGTCACCTTTGCTCAATACGGCGATGCGCAAGTGACCGGGCAGGGTCAGCGCGAGACTCAAACCGGCAGCACCGCTGCCAATCACCAGAACATCGTGTTGAAACTGTTGGCTCATTTCAGGATTCCGCTCAAAGCGACCCGGGTCGGGGTTGGCGCAGGACTGGCGGATGGGCGAGTCGAGGCAGCCACACAGCCCACTAGTATATAGAGGGGTTGGGCGGCACAATAGCCGGGCCGATATGGCATTGTGAAACTACCGTGACGGAAAATCCCGACGCTTTGTCGTCAGTTTTTTCAGCGGTTTTGGGGAAAAGCGACTGTATCGACGATGAAACAGGCTTTTTCCGCTCACGGTTGCACAAGGTCGGTGCGACACGTCTATAAATATTTGGAACTTTTGCCAGAGGCCCAAGATCAATAGACAGTTGCCCGAAACAAGGGACAGTGTCGGCTTCAATGCGGAACCTGCGGTTGGGTTTTTGCCGGCGAGCCGATGACAAGATTATTCGCGCAGCCGGTTCATCCCGCGCTGCGTTTTTCGTGCGTGCCAAATCAGAGCTCGCAGGAAACTTGCTTGGAGGGGGAGAACTTTTGCGAAAAGCCCGAGTCTATGTTTGCAAGTCCGGTCGATTGGTCATGCAAGCCTCCTCCGAGTTTATCGAGGAGTGTTCATGCTAACCCAGGAAGAGGATCAGCAGCTGGTCGAACGCGTTCAGCGTGGCGACAAGCGAGCTTTCGATCTGCTGGTGCTGAAGTATCAGCACAAAATTCTCGGGTTGATCGTGCGTTTTGTGCACGACACCCATGAAGCCCAGGACGTCGCACAAGAAGCCTTTATCAAGGCATATCGAGCGCTTGGAAATTTCCGCGGCGACAGTGCGTTTTATACGTGGCTGTACCGCATCGCCATTAACACGGCGAAGAACTATCTGGTTTCACGCGGCCGTCGGCCGCCGGATAGTGATGTAAGTTCCGAAGATGCAGAGTTCTATGACGGCGATCACGGCCTGAAGGATCTCGAGTCGCCTGAACGTGCATTGCTGCGGGATGAGATCGAGGGCACCGTCCATCGAACCATTCAGCAACTGCCAGAGGATTTGCGCACGGCGTTAACTTTGCGTGAATTCGATGGTCTGAGTTACGAGGACATCGCGAGCGTCATGCAATGTCCGGTTGGTACCGTGCGCTCCCGGATTTTCCGCGCCCGGGAGGCCATCGATAAAGCCCTGCAGCCGTTGTTGCAGGAAAACTAAAGACAGCGGCGACAGCCAAGAGAGGAACGCCATGAGTCGTGAAGCCCTGCAGGAATCGCTGTCCGCAGTGATGGATAACGAAGCGGACGAACTGGAATTGCGTCGAGTGCTCAATGCACTGGACGATGTTGAAACCCGTGAAACCTGGGCTCGTTACCAGATCGCTCGGGCAGCCATGCACAAGGATCTGTTGCTTCCACGTCTGGATCTCGCTGCGGCTGTTTCTGCTGCACTGGAAGACGAAGCGACCCCTGCCAAAGTGTCCCGCGGTCCATGGCGCAGCCTCGGTCGTCTGGCCGTAGCCGCTTCGGTGACCGTTGCCGTTCTGGCGGGTGTTCGCCTGTACAACCAGGACGAAATCGCCGGCGTGGAACTCGCCCAGCAATCCAATCAGCCAGTGTTGGCCACTCCTCAGGTCAAAGGCCCGGCGGTATTGGCGGGCTACAATGAGAGTTCGGAAGCCACAGGCCCAATGGCCAATGGCGTATTGCAAGGTCAGCCAGGCTGGCATGATCAGCGTCTGCCAGGTTACCTGCGTCAACACGCTCAACAGGCTGCCCTGAAAGGCACCGAAAGCGCGCTGCCCTATGCACGTGCAGCAAGCCTGGAAAACCGTTAAGGGGGATCATGCGCGCCATACCTCTACTTTCGCTTCTGCTCAGCGGCTGGTTCATTGTTCCAGCCCACGCCGACGAGGCTCAGGACTGGTTGACCCGCCTGGGCCGGGCCGAGCAGCAGCAAAGCTTTCACGGCACATTCGTTTACGAGCGTAACGGTAGTTTCTCTACCCATAACATCTGGCATCGGGTCCAGAATGGCCAGGTCCGCGAGCGTTTGCTTCAGCTCGACGGTTCGGCTCAGGAAGTCGTGCGCATTGATGGACATACTCAGTGCGTCAGCGGCACCCTGATTGCGGGTCTGGGAGACTCTCCCAATACTGCCGCTCGTCCTCTGGATCCTCAAAAGCTTAAGAACTGGTATGACCTTGCCGTCATCGGCAAGTCGCGCGTAGCCGGGCGGGAAGCGGTGATCGTATCGCTGACGCCGCGGGATCAGCACCGTTATGGATTCGAACTGCATCTGGACAAGGAAACGGGTCTGCCGCTCAAGTCGCTGCTGTTGAACGACAAGGGACAGTTGCTCGAAAGATTCCAGTTCACGCGGCTGGACACGTCTGATGTCCCGTCCGATAAAGATCTGCAAGCCGATTCCGATTGCAAGACGGTTACTCTAGACAGCGACAAGGCGTCTGCAGTCAAGACCGCCCAGGTCTGGCGTTCCGACTGGCTGCCTCCTGGCTTCGAGCTCACCAGCAGCTCCTCCCACAAGGATCCGGAAACCAAGACCCAGGTCAACAGCCTGATGTACGACGATGGTCTCGCCCGTTTCTCTGTCTTCCTGGAGCCGCTCAACGGCGCAACCGTTACCGATACCCGGACTCAACTGGGCCCGACCGTTGCCGTATCCCGCCGTTTGACAACGCCTCAAGGCGAAATGATGGTCACGGTGGTTGGCGAGATCCCTATCGGGACAGCCGAACGAATTGCCCTGTCGATGCGCAATGATGGCGCTGCAACCAGCAAGCAGTGAGCTGATTCCAGCTATCTCCACTTCGTCTTCGAGACGTGAAATGTTTGCTGAGCTTTTTCATTTGCAAAACACCCGAAAATTTTTTATAGGTCAGAGCCTCTCGGCTCTGGCCTTGTTTGTTGTTCCCGGAACAAAAATGCCGGCCTGTGGTTTCCGGTGTTCCTTGCTCCATATCGCTTAACCCTGCTCGTCGTAACGGGAGCTGTATGTCGATACCAAGCTTGAAATCTTATCTCTCCATTTTCGCCACTGTGCTGGTGCTCGGTCAGGCTGTTCCTGCAGTCCAGGCGGCCGAAGCAGCCAGTCCGGTCAACCTGCCTGATTTCACTCAACTGGTCGAACAGGCCTCGCCTGCCGTGGTGAACATCAGTACCACGCAAAAACTGCCGGATCGCAAAGTGAGCCAGCAGATGCCTGATCTGGAAGGCTTGCCGCCGATGTTGCGCGAGTTCTTCGAGCGCGGCATGCCGCCGCAACAGCGTTCTCCGCGTGGTGATCGTCAGCGTGAAGCGCAATCGTTGGGTTCGGGCTTCATCATTTCGCCGGATGGCTACATTCTGACCAACAACCACGTGATCGCCGATGCCGATGAAATCCTTGTCCGTCTGGCTGATCGCAGTGAGATGAAAGCCAAGCTGATCGGCACCGATCCACGCTCCGACGTGGCGCTGTTGAAAATCGAAGGCAAGGATCTGCCAGTGCTCAAGCTTGGCAAATCCCAGGATCTGAAAGCCGGTCAGTGGGTCGTGGCAATCGGCTCTCCATTCGGCTTTGACCACACCGTGACCCAAGGCATCGTCAGTGCCGTCGGCCGCAGCCTGCCGAATGAAAACTATGTGCCGTTCATCCAGACCGACGTGCCGATCAACCCGGGCAACTCCGGTGGCCCGCTGTTCAACCTGAACGGTGAAGTGGTCGGGATCAACTCGCAGATCTACACCCGTTCCGGTGGCTTCATGGGTGTGTCGTTCGCCATTCCGATCGACGTGGCGATGGACGTTTCCAACCAGCTGAAAAGCGGCGGCAAGGTCAGCCGTGGTTGGCTGGGTGTCGTCATCCAGGAAGTGAACAAGGATCTGGCCGAGTCGTTCGGTCTGGACAAACCGGCCGGTGCGCTGGTTGCTCAGATTCAGGATGACGGCCCGGCTGCCAAGGGCGGCCTGCAAGTGGGTGACGTGATCCTGAGCATGAACGGCCAACCGATCGTCATGTCCGCTGACCTGCCACATCTGGTGGGGGCATTGAAGGCGGGTGCCAAGGCCAACCTCGAAGTGATTCGTGACGGCAAGCGCAAGAATGTCGAGCTGACGGTCGGCGCCATCCCGGACGAAGACAAGGAGCTGGATGCCCTGCCGAAATCCGGTGCCGAGACCAATAGCAATCGTCTGGGTGTTTCGGTGGCAGAGCTGAGCGCCGAGCAGAAGAAAACCTACGACCTGAAGGGCGGTGTGGTGATCAAGGAAGTGCAGGACGGTCCTGCAGCTCTGATCGGTCTACAGCCGGGCGACATCATCACCCATCTGAACAACCAGGCCATTGGTTCTTCCAAGGAGTTTGCCGAGATTGCGAAGGCGCTGCCAAAGAACCGTTCGGTGTCGATGCGCGTACTGCGTCAGGGCCGTGCCAGCTTCATCACCTTCAAACTGGCTGAATGATCCAGTTGTCCAAGAAGTAAAAAAAAACCGCCTCGAAAGAGGCGGTTTTTTTTGTCCGGAATTTGTCTCGGCGCGGGCTTAACCCATCATGTCCTTGACCATGCGCTCCTGCTCCATCAGCTCGCGCTGGCGGGCATCGATACGTGAGGACAGCGGGAAGTTGCTGCCGGCCTTGCGTTTGGCGAAGTCCAGTTGCTGAATCGCCTGGCGATAATCGCCGACCAGCGCGAAGTACTCTGCACGCGCCTGATGCAGGCCGATGATGTTGCCGGACAGCCCGCGAGTTTCTGCAACTTGATACCAGACGTCCGGATCGTCCGGACGTGATTTCAACAAACCTTCCAGCGCCTTCTCCGCATCGGCGGTGCGATTCTGTTTCAGCAGCAGATCGACGCGAACCTGATTCAGCGGGTAATTGCCAGGATACTGACTGAGCATCCGGTCAACCCGAGTCTGTGCATCGGCCAGTTTGTTGTTGGTGATGTCCAGATCGATCTGCGCCAGGTTGTAGATGATCTCGTTCGGTGATTTGGCCAGCAGTTGCGTGAGATTCGCCCGTGCTTCGTTCAACTGGCCGCCCTTGATCTGGGCGATCGCCAAGCCGTAGCGAGCCACGTCGTTTTTCGGGTTCTCATCGAGTTGGGCGCGGAAGCGCTTGGCACCAAGGCCCGGCGTTTCTTCGTAGGTCAACTGCACCCGCGCACGGATCAGTTGATAGCGCATGCTGTCTTCGATGCCCCCGGGTTTAGTCTGTTCGGCACGGTTGCGGGTGTCGGCGATCCGCGACTCGGTGACTGGGTGAGTCAGCAGGAATTCCGGTGGCTTGGCGTCGAAACGATACTGGCGCATCAAACGCTCGAACATGGTCGGCATCGAGCGCGGATCGTATCCGGCCTTTTCCAGATTAAGGATGCCGATGCGGTCGGCTTCCTGCTCGTTCTGACGCGAGAAGCGCCGTTGTTCCTGGATTGCCGCCGCCTGGGTGCCGGCAATCGTCGCGATGCCAGCATCACCGGCGCCGGCCGCGGCGATCACGATACCGGCCAGCAGCGCCGCCATCATCGGCACCTGCATCCGCTGCGAGGCTTCGACGCCGCGTGCGAAGTGACGCTGGGACAAGTGCGCCAGTTCGTGAGCCAGTACCGAGGCATATTCGCCTTCGGTCTGGGCATTGAGGAACAGGCCGCCGTTGACCCCGACAATTCCGCCCGGCGCCGCGAAAGCGTTGAGCTGCGGGCTGTTGATCAGGATGAATTCCAGGCGTCGGTCATTGACCTGGCTGGTTTCCACCAGTTTGTAAACGCTGGACTCGACGTAGTCCTTGAGTTGTGGATCGTTGAGCTGCGAAACCTGGCTGCGCAGTAATGCCAGCCAGGCGCGACCCAATTGATATTCCTGTTGTGGCGAGACGATGGCAGAGCTGGCGTCACCGAGTGACGGCAGGTCGTCGGCGAAGCCCGGTGAGGCGAGCAGGCAAGCGAGCGTCAGCAGGGTGGGGCGCAAAAAAGTCATGCACAAAGCCTTAGTCGACAAAGACCTTACTGTAGCCGGACACCGAGCTTGCGACCAGATATTCTAGGCAGCCTGACCACCTGATCCGGAGTGACGCATGACCGACGCTGTAGCCTATGACTGTGAGCTGGACGCCAGTGGCCTGAATTGTCCGTTGCCGTTGCTCAAGGCCAAAATGGAGCTGAACAAGCTGCCCACTGGAGCGGTACTCAAGGTGATTGCAACGGATGCCGGTTCGCAGCGCGACTTTCGCACCTTCGCCAAGTTGGCCGGTCATACGCTGCTGCGTGAAGAAGACGAGGCGGGTGTCTACCGTTACTGGCTGAAAAAAGCCTGAAACCGACCGCGTAAATGACCTAAGGAAAATTGATGTTCAAAGTGTTGCGCGACTGGATTCAGCGCTACTTCTCCGATGAAGAAGCGGTGGTACTGGCGGTTTTGCTGTTTCTCGCCTTCACCGCTGTACTGACGCTGGGCGGAATGCTCGCGCCGGTGCTGGCCGGGATGGTGCTGGCGTACCTGATGCAGGGGCTGGTGGTCACGCTCGAACGCCTGCGCGTACCCGGCGGCGCGGCGGTCGGTCTGGTGTTTGCGCTGTTCATGGGCGTGCTGATGGTGTTTATCGTCGTGGTGCTGCCGCTGCTCTGGCATCAGTTGATCACCCTGTTCAACGAGCTGCCGGGGATGCTCGCCAAGTGGCAATCGCTGCTGCTGTTACTGCCGGAGCGTTATCCGCATCTGGTGTCCGACGAGCAGGTGCTACAAGCGATCGAAGCGGCGCGGGGTGAAATCGGCAAGTTCGGCCAGTGGGCGCTGACGTTTTCGTTGTCGAGCTTGCCGCTGCTGGTGAACATCATGATCTACCTGGTGCTGGTGCCGATTCTGGTGTTCTTCTTCCTCAAGGATCGGGCAATGATCGGCGAGTGGGTGCGCGGCTATTTGCCGCGTGAGCGAGCGCTGATCACCCGGGTCGCCGAAGAAATGAACCGGCAGATCGCCAACTACATTCGCGGCAAGGTCATCGAGATCGTGATCTGTGGTGGCGTGACATACATTGCCTTTGTCGCGCTGGGGCTCAACTACGCAGCGTTGCTGGCCCTGTTGGTCGGCGTGTCGGTGGTGGTGCCGTATGTCGGAGCGGTGGTGGTGACCGTGCCGGTTCTGCTGATTGCGCTGTTCCAGTGGGGCTGGAGCGATCAGTTCATCTATCTGATGGCGGTCTACGGCATCATTCAGACGCTGGATGGCAACGTGCTGGTGCCGTTGCTGTTCTCCGAAGCGGTCAACCTGCATCCGGTGGCGATCATCTGCGCGGTGCTGTTGTTTGGTGGGCTTTGGGGATTTTGGGGCGTGTTCTTCGCGATTCCGCTGGCGACCCTGTTCAAGGCTGTGCTGGATGCTTGGCCGCGCAAGGAGCCGGCGGTGGCGCCGCTGCTTTGAAAATGAAGGGGCGCCCGCAAGGGCGCCAACAGCATCAGGCCTTGTTCAGCGCCTGAGCAGCAGCCAGCACTGCATCGACATGTCCTGGCACTTTCACGCCGCGCCATTCCTGACGCAGTACGCCGTTCTTGTCGATCAGGAAGGAGCTGCGATCAACGCCCAGGTATTCCTTGCCGTAGAGCTTTTTCAACTTGATCACGTCGAACAGCTGGCAGACGGCTTCGTCCTTGTCGCTGATCAGCTCGAACGGAAACTCCTGCTTGCACTTGAAGTTCTCGTGGGATTTCAGGCTGTCGCGGGAAATCCCGAAGATTTCCGTGTTGGCAGCCTTGAACGCTGCGTATTGATCGCGAAAGCCCTGGCCTTCGGTGGTGCAGCCCGGGGTGCTGTCCTTCGGATAGAAGTAGATCACCACTTGCTTGCCCTTGAGGGCTGACAGGCTGACGGTCTGCCCGCTGGTGGCAGGTGCTTCGAAATCCGTAACCGGTTGGTCAATGACAACGGCCATGAAAGCTTCCTTACATTGGGTTCTGTGGGCGCCACGGTTCGATCAGTGCATCCAGGTTCATGGCGTCGGCGAAATCCAGAAACTGGTCGCGCAGCCAGCTGATCTGGGTGCCGGCGGGCAGGGTCACGGTGAACGTGGCGTTGAGCATGGTGCCGCCGGTCTGTGGTGCCTGATAGGTATCGCAAGTCAGGTTTTCCAGCTCGACGTTGTGATCCATGAAGAACTGGCACAGCTCGTTGATGATGTCCGGGCGGTACGCCGAAGACACGTAAGCCACATACGGCAAGGCCTGCGGACGATTTTCCAGGGCGGCGCTGCGTACCACGTTGACGGTGAACGCATGACGCTTGGCCAGCACCGGCAGGCTGCCTTCAAGGCGAGCCAGGGCGTCCCAGCTGCCGGAGACTTCGAGCACCAGCGCACTGCATTCGCCGTGGCGGGTCAGGCGCGAGGTGACGACTGCGCAGCGGTTTTCATGGCTGGCGCGGCACAGGACGTTGGTCAGCTCCATGGGATTGGCGCCGAGGGCACTGATGACAAGGAATTGTTCGCGAACTGTGGGGGTGGACATGCAGCATTCCTAAAGCGATGAGCGGTCGGTAGGGAGAGGGCGTTGATTGCCGGGGCAATGACTGTCCGGAAGGCCCGATTCGTGTGGCGCTACGGCTCCATGAACAAGCAAGCGTACGGCAACGACACTGGAACGGAGCCCGGTAGGCCGAAACGGGAGACTGGAACCCGGCGTACAAGCTGATCAGTACCGATCAAAGTCTGAAGGGTAGCGAAAAGCGGCGCCAAGGGGAATGGCGGCACAGTACTTCGCTTGTGCAAGCATCTTGGCGCCAGTACCATTACCGCTCTCTTTTTCCGGCAGGAGCGGTTTCATGATTGCGGGCAGTATGGTGGCACTGGTCACACCCATGGATGCACAAGGGCGTCTTGACTGGGACAGCCTGAGCAAACTCGTGGACTTCCATCTCAAGAACGGCACCCATGCCATTGTCGCGGTTGGCACCACCGGCGAGTCGGCAACCCTTGATGTAGAAGAACACATCGCCGTCATCAAAGCCGTGGTCAAACAGGTTGCCGGTCGCATTCCGGTGATCGCCGGTACCGGCGCCAACTCGACCCGCGAAGCGGTCGAGCTGACCCGCAATGCCAAAGAAGCCGGCGCCGATGCCTGCCTGCTCGTAGTCCCGTATTACAACAAGCCGACCCAGGAAGGCCTGTACCAGCACTTCAAGCACATCGCCGAAGCGGTCGACATCCCACAGATTCTCTACAACGTTCCTGGCCGCACCTCCTGCGACATGCAGGCCGAGACCGTGATCCGCCTGTCCACCGTGCCGAACATCATCGGCATCAAGGAAGCGACCGGCGACCTGAAACGTGCCAAGGCGATCATCGACGGCGTGAGCAAGGACTTCATCGTGCTGTCCGGCGATGATCCGACCGCAGTCGAGCTGATCCTGCTGGGCGGCAAGGGCAACATCTCCGTCACCGCCAACGTCGCCCCGCGCGAAATGGCCGACCTGTGCGAGGCCGCGCTCAAGGGCGACGCCGAGACCGCGCGGGCCATCAACGAAAAACTGATGCCGCTGCACAAGGACCTGTTCATCGAAGCCAACCCGATTCCGGTGAAGTGGGCTTTGGTCGAAATGGGCCTGATGCACGAAGGCATCCGCCTGCCGCTGACCTGGCTGAGCGCTCCTTGTCATGAAACGCTGCGCTCGGCCCTGCGCCAGTGCAACGTCTTGGTTTAATTGAGGAAGTACAACGCATGAAGCGAATGGCCGGACTTTCCGCACTTGCCTTGATTATCTCCAGCACCAGTGGCTGCGGATGGATCTGGGGCCCGGAAGGTTATTTCCGTGACCGTGGTAGCGATTACCTGGAAGCGCAACAGACTGCACCGATGCAACTGCCACCAGACGTCAGCACTTCCAAGCGCCTGGATCCGCTGCTGCCGATCCCGCGCAACGTGGCCGACGACACCGCCAAGGGTGAATACGTCGTTCCGCGTCCTCAACCGCTGTCGACCGTTGCCGATGCCAGCGACTACTCGCTGCAGAAGAGCGGTGATTCGCGTTGGGTCATGGCCCAGCACCCACCGGCCGAAGTCTGGCCAGTAGCGGTGCAGTACTTCCAGGACAACGGTTTCCGTCTGGATGAACAGCGCCCGCAAACCGGCGAATTCACCACCACCTGGCAGCATTCCGATGAACTGTCCGCCGCCATGGCCAAGCGCCTGAGCGCCGCCGGCGTCAGCACCGACAGCGAAACCCGCGTGCGGGTGCGCATCGAGCCAGGCGTGCAGCGCAACACCAGTGAAGTCTACGTGGTCAGCGCCGAGCGTCCTGCCGGCAGCACCGCCAATGTCGATTTCACCAACCGTTCGGTCAACACTGGCCTGGACGCTGCGCTGGTTGACGACATGCTCGCGAGCATGAGCCGGACCTCCGAGAAGGGTGGTTCGGTGTCGATGCTGGCTTCGCGTGATTTCGACACCCCAAGCCGTGTCAGCCTGAGCGAAGACGGCAGCGGCAACCCGGTACTGAACGTCGGTACGGATCTGGATCGTGCCTGGTCGAGCGTCGGTCGTGCGTTGGAACAGGGCGAATGGCGCGTTGAAGACATCAACCGCAGCCTGGGTCTCTACTACATCAACTTGTCCGAAAAGGCCGAGAAGAAAGACGAGAAGCCAGGTTTCTTCAGCAGCCTGTTCGGCAGCGCGCCGACCAAGGAAGAAGTTGAAGCCCGTGCCGAGCGTTATCAGGTTCGCCTGAGCAAGGTCGGCGAGAACGTTCAGGTGACCGTCGAGAAAAACATCAACACCGTTGCGCCGGCCGATGTGGCCCGCAAAGTGTTGAGCGTGATTCAGGACAACCTGGGCTGATCCAATGCGTTTTGCCGTTCTCGGCAGCGGTAGCCAAGGGAACGGCACGCTGATCGCCAGTGCTGATACGTATGTGCTGGTGGATTGTGGTTTTTCCCTGCGGGAAACCGAAAAGCGCCTGTTGCGCCTGGGGGTTAACCCGGCGCAACTGAGCGCGATACTCGTAACCCACGAACATGCCGACCACGTGCATGGCGTGGGTTTGCTGTCTCGGCGCTACAATCTGCCTGTCTACCTCAGTCGCGGCACACTGCGAGGGATGCGCAAACCGATTGAACCTGCCGGTTTCGTGACCGGTGGCGAGCAGTTGCAGATCGGTGCTCTGAACATCGGGGTCATTGCCGTGGCCCATGATGCGCGGGAACCGACTCAGTACGTGTTCAGTGACGGTGAACGGCGCTTCGGCCTGCTGACCGACCTGGGCTCTTACTGTGAACGGGTGCTGGACGGCTATCGGGATCTCGATGCGTTGATGATCGAGTCCAATCACTGTCGCAACATGCTGGCCCGTGGTCATTACCCGTACTTTCTCAAGCAGCGGGTGGGCGGCGAGCTGGGACATTTGAATAACCATCAGGCGGCATTCCTGGTGGCCGAGTTGGGCTGGCAAGGCCTGCAACACCTGGTCCTGGCCCATCTGAGCAGCAAGAACAACCTGCCGCAGCTGGCCCGGCAATGTTTTGTCGACACCCTCGGGTGCGACCCGGACTGGCTGCAACTGGCCGATCAAGATTCAGGGCTCGACTGGCGCCACATCGCCTAGCCCATCTACTTAGCAAGCGGAGCCCATCATGGAAAAACGTGAAGAACTCTACCGCGGCAAAGCCAAATCGGTTTACAAGACCGACGACGCTGACCGCTTGATCCTGCTGTTTCGCAACGACACTTCGGCGTTCGACGGCAAGCGCATCGAGCAACTCGACCGCAAAGGCATGGTGAACAACAAGTTCAACGCCTTCATCATGCAGAAACTCGAAGCGGCCGGCATTCCGACCCAGTTCGACAAACTGCTGGGCGACAACGAGTGCCTGGTGAAGAAACTCGACATGATCCCGGTCGAGTGCGTCGTGCGTAATTACGCCGCCGGCAGCCTGGTCAAGCGTCTGGGCGTCGAGGAGGGCATGAAGCTCAACCCGTACACCTTCGAACTGTTCCTGAAGGACGACGCCAAGGGCGACCCGTTCATCAACGAATCCCACGTCGTGGCTTTCGGCTGGGGCACCGCCGAGCAACTGGCGCGCATGAAGGAACTGTCGCTCAAGGTCAACGAAGTCCTGAGCAAACTGTTCGACGACGCAGGCCTCTTGCTGGTGGACTTCAAGCTTGAATTCGGCGTGTTCAGCGACGGCTCCATCGTCCTGGGCGATGAGTTCAGCCCGGACGGCTGCCGTCTGTGGGACAAGGACACCAAGAAGAAGATGGACAAGGACCGCTTCCGTCAGGGCCTCGGTGACGTCATCGAAGCCTACGAAGAAGTCGCCAACCGTCTGGGCGTACCGCTTTAATCGACGCAAGCATCTGATAGCACGGAGAAATTTTCGAAAGAGGGTTTGCTTTCGGTAAAAGTGTTGTTATGATGCGCGCCGTTGGAGAGATGCCAGAGTGGCCGAATGGGACGGATTCGAAATCCGTTGTACCTTCACCGGTACCTAGGGTTCGAATCCCTATCTCTCCGCCATTATTGAACAAGACTAAGCCCCCGTAATCATTGAAGATTACGGGGGCTTTTTCGTTCCCGTCGATCTATTTGAAACATTTCCTGGGCATAAACCTTGCCCGTCATGCGGCTCTAGTCCGTTTTAAAACCCCAGCATTTTTGACACGACACCGGCCATGCTCTTGGTGTCTACGAGCGCTTCGAATGGCTCTACATCGCTCTTGCTGATGTAGACGAATCGGCGTTTGCCAAATTTTTTCGACGTGCTTGGCGTTGCTTACATAGTTAACGACGGACTTGATGCTCTAAGGCTGGCTGAATACCTTTCAGAGGGACTTATGAGGGGACGAATGAAATCCAACGAAGATCGTCCGGCAAATATTTGGTAAAAGCTTAGTAGGCTGACCGACCGCTTCCAGCGATAAGCAGAGGTTTGCCAGTAACCACCATCGGCCAATCGTGGACGCAAAAATCTTCCAAATCGCTTGTCTTGAGCGTGGTCGCTCTGAATGTCCGGCTCTGTAAAGAGCAAGAACTCGAGCTGGTAAAAAAACCTGCAATTTGCGGGGAACTATTTATATTCACGAATGGACTGAGCTGCTATTGCGATCAAAATAAAACGGCGCAGAAAACTTTTAAATAATGGAGCGCGTAATGGGCAGGTCAGGCAAAGAGTTTGAATTTTGGTGGGGTACATCCGGATCGTGGGTTGAACCACCCAATGTGCGCCGAAGCGGTACTAGTGGTGTCCAGCTGGTTGTTCAAGATAACAGAACCTTCTTCGTCAAGCGTCAAACCGGCCATCTGTTTCGCAGCCTGCGTTATCCCACTGGCAGACCCACCGCTCTGCGTGAGGGAGTTGCTCTCTCCAGACTCGAGAAACTGGGTGTAAACGCGCCAAGACCCGTATTTTATGGGGCGAGAAAAGTCGACGGGGTATGGCAAGGTGTTTTGGTTACAGAAGACCTGGGCGGCTTCATAGATCTGGATACTTGGTATAGCCAAGGCGCTGCCAGCATGTTGACGACGGAACAACATGAGCAACTATTTAAGCGTTTGGCGCAAATGCTGGCGAGAATGCACTCGGGCAAGTGGCAGCACGGTTGCATGCGGTCCAAACACATCTTTATCAAGGCATCGATTACGGATGCGGTATTTGACTTCGAGCTGGCGTTACTTGATTTAGAGAAGTCACGCGGTCGTGCTACGGCGATGGGAGCAGCTCGTCACGACATTCCTCAACTCAGACGGCATTCTTACTGGGATGAGTCGCAGTGGCGGCATTTCCTTTCGTACTACGAGCAAGCAATTGGCAGAACCATCTAAGCTGGTTTGTCTAGCACTCAGCAGGCCCGCCAGTTGTAACTTCTGAAGATATCAACAAGTGCTTAAAACATAGAGTCACCTCTTAAATTAAAGATTCTTCTATCGGCTGATTCTGGCTGGGTAGCGACGGTCAGGACTCGACCGTCGCAAGGCATATTCCAAACTCAGTCTGTTCCGCCATCTCCAGGGCGACCTGATGCCCTGAAGCAACATCAGAAGTCGCCGGAGCTGCCAACACAGGCAGCCCGGCGTCCTGAACAGTCCTCAGATCTCCTTGATCGGCGTATCCCCCTGGACACCCTTGATCAACTCGATCACATGCAGACAATCCGCCTTGTTCACATACGACTCCCCGCTGGCGACCGTCTCGTGGTTGCCTGCCCGCAGCCGCCAGCGCCATTGGCCCTTGCCGGTGCTCGGGGTGCCTTTGGATTGCCTGTAAATCTCGAAATACATTCAGTTCGCTCCATGCGATTTATGTGCGACAGCCTGTGTGACGCCTCGACGCAAGCCTAGCGGAGCGCGGATTTTTGGCTATCGGGGATTTGTTTCCAATCGTTCGTGAATGTTTCTGAAAGGCACTGGGCAGAGCGCAGGGATCGTCCTCCGGATTGGCCGGAACGCCGTCGTTTGCCCCTTGCATGACATATCGGGCTGCTGCTTAATACGGTGCGGCTCATGGCGTCGAACGGCGTTCGACGACCGACAATCACTATAAGAAAGAGCAGTCCATTGGCTCATCTGCACGGAACGCAACACGCGGGCCCGGTGAAGTTGTCGCTGGTGATTCCCGTATTCAATGAAGAGGACAGCCTCGACGGCTTTCTCCTGCGTATTCATCAGGTTTTCGAGCAAGAGGCGCTCGTCCAACTGGAACTGGTGTTCGTTAACGACGGCAGTTCCGATACGACGTTGGAGCGGCTCCTGATCCGTCAGCAGAGCGATTCACGCATCCGCATCGTCGATCTGAGTCGCAATTTCGGCAAGGAAGCGGCCATGTCCGCCGGTTTGCAGATTGCCACCGGGCAGATCGTGGTACCGATCGACGTTGATCTGCAGGATCCTCCCGAAGTCATTTTGCAGATGATCGAACGCTGGCGGGAGGGTTTCGAGGTAGTGCTCGGCCACCGCATCAGCCGGCGCAACGACACTTGGGCCAAACAGACCTCCGCCAGTTGGTTCTATCGCCTGCACAACCGGATTGCCGATCAGCCATTGCCCGAGAATGTCGGCGATTTTCGCTTGATGGATCGCTGTGTGGTCGATGCGTTGCTGACCTTGCCCGAGTCGCGGCGCTTCATGAAAGGCTTGTTCGCCTGGGTCGGTTTCCGCACCACGCAGGTCGAATATGAACGCCCCGAGCGGGCGGCGGGGCAGAGCAAGTTCAATGGCTGGCGACTGTGGAATTTCGCGCTGGAAGGCATCACCAGTTTCAGCACCGAGCCGTTGCGGATCTGGACGTATCTGGGGGCGCTGGTGTCTCTGGTATCGTTCGCCTTTGCGATGTTCATCGTGCTGCGTACGGTGCTGCACGGTGTCGATCTGCCAGGTTATGCGTCGCTGATGGTGGCGGTGACATTCCTCGGCGGCCTGCAACTGATCGGCATTGGCGTGCTCGGCGAGTACCTGGGCCGCACCTACATCGAAGCGAAGCGCCGGCCGGTTTTCCTGGTGCGCCGCATTTACGAATCCAAGGACTGACAGATGGATCTCAAGGAAACCGACATTCTCGGCGACAGCATCGGCGAGCATTGGTATTACTGCTCCAAGGCAGCGGCTACCCGCCGCCTGCTGGGTGAGGCGCCCATCAAACGAATTCTCGACGTCGGCGCCGGTTCAGGATTTTTTTCCCATCATTTGTTGACGCACACGGCGGCACGCGAAGCCTGGTGCGTGGACATCAGCTACCCGGCCGACTCCAGCGCCACCACTGCCGGCAAACCGGTGCATTACCGTCGCTCGATCGACACCGTGGATGCTGATCTGGTGTTGCTGATGGATGTGTTGGAGCACGTCGATGATGACCTCGGCCTGCTCGAGTCTTACGTCGACAAAGTGCCCTCCGGCAGTCGCTTCCTGATGACCGTGCCGGCGTTCCAGTTCATGTGGAGCGGGCACGATGATTTTCTCGAACACAAGCGTCGCTACACTCTGGGGCAATTCGAAACTCTCGCCCGAAAGGCCGGATTGACGGTGGAGCGGGGCGCCTATTACTTCGGCGCGGTCTTCCCGATTGCGCTGGCGTCGCGCCTGATACCCGGCGCTCGGGGTTCGGCACCGCGTTCGCAATTGAAAAAACATCATCCGCTGGTCAATAGACTGCTGAAAACCCTGTGCAGCCTCGAGCTGCCGCTGATGGGCATCAACCGCGCAGGCGGACTGAGTGTGTTCGTGCTGGCGCGCAAGCCGTGATGGCGACGAAACGGTCCGCACTGATTCAGCGCGGTGTGCGTTTTGCCGTCACCGGTCTGTTCGTCACGGCGCTGCATGCGTTGGTGGCAGTGCTGTTCATCAATTTCGTCAGTCCTGTGCCTGCGTTGGCCAACGGCGTCGCCTTTATCGTGGCGACGGTGGTGTCCTACGTGATCAACACCACCTGGAGTTTTTCCGCCCGGTTGCACGGCAAGACTCTGATGCGTTTTCTGATGGTTTCGGCGGGCGGCTTTCTGTTGGCAATGTTCGTGGCCTGGGCGGCGCAGATGGCCGGGCTGCACTATCTGGCCGGAATCATTGCCGTGGCGCTGACGATTCCGGCATTCACCTTTGTATTGCATAACTTCTGGACGTATCGATGACGGATTCACGGGAGCACCCGGCACTTTCCCTGTTGCCGCTGCTATTGGGTGTTCTGGTGTTTTTTCTGGTGGTCGGGCCGCAAGCGCTGAATCCGCAGAACATCGCCTGGCTGGAGCACGGCGATCCGGCGACGCATTATCTGGGTTGGGCGTTTTTTCGGCAGGCGCCCTGGACGTTCCCGCTCGGGCTCAATCCTTCTTACGGCCTGGAACTGGGCAGCGCGATCATTTTTTCCGACTCCAATCCACTGCTCGCGCTGTTGTTCAAACCGTTCAGTGCCTGGTTGCCGGAGACCTTCCAGTATTTCGGTTTGTGGCTGTTGGCCTGTTGTGTCCTGCAAGCCTGGTTTGGCTGGAAGCTGATGGGGCTGATGACGACCCAAACCTTGATTCGACTGCTGGGGACCGGGTTGCTGGTGTTCTCGCCTGCGATGTTTTTGCGCATGGGCGCGCACCTCTCGCTGGCGGGCCATTTCCTGATCCTGGCTGCGCTGTACCTGACGCTGTTGCCGAACCTGAGCCGACGTCGTGTCGCCTGGGGAACCTTGCTTGCTGTAACGGCATGGGTGCACGCCTACCTGCTGGCCATGGTTGCGCTGATCTGGGTGGCGGATCTGCTGGGCAAGACATTCAATCAGTCATTGACCCGGCGTCAGGGGATGATTGAAGGGGGCATGCTTTTCGCTCTGGTAAGCGTGTGTTGCTGGCAGGCCGGGTATTTCAGCATTGCCGATGGCGCGGCATCCGGTGGCTTTGGTTTGTACCGGATGAATCTGCTGTCGCCCCTCGACCCGGCCGGCTGGTCATTGATCCTGCCTGATCTGCCGAAGGCCGACGGGGATTACGAAGGTTTCAACTACCTTGGTCCGGGCGTTCTCTTGTTGGCGCCGCTGGCGCTGATTGCCGGATTTCGAAACCGCCAACCCTTGCAGGATCAGGTGCGCGCGCGTCCATGGCTGCTGATGGCGCTGTTCGGTTTATGGCTGTTCGCTTTGTCGAATCAGATCGGTATCGGGGCGTTGAATCTCGATTATCCGCTGCCGAAAAGTTTTGTCGCGCTGGCCAATATCTTTCGTGCCTCGGGCCGGATGTTCTGGCCGGTTCTGTATGTCTGCATCCTGGCCGCGATTTTTCTGGTGGTACGCGGTTATCGGCCGCGCGTCGCCATCGGTCTGCTCGCGGTGGCGCTGCTGATCCAGGTTGTCGATACCCGAAACGGCTGGATGGGGCTGCGGCAGGGAAAAATGGTGGCACCTTCGTCGGTCTGGGCCAGCCCGATGACTGATCCTTTCTGGGCGAGCGCCGCTGCGCGTTATGCCAATGTCCGCAGTCTGATGCCACAGAATCAAGGAGAGCGCTGGCAGATGATTGCCGGTTTCGCAGCGACCCACGGCATGAAGACCGATGCTGTCTATCTGGGACGCATGAGCACTTCGGCGCTGGTGCGGGCACAGCAGAACGCCCGCGCGATGCTCGATTCGGGGCAGTACGACGCAGATTCCTTGTACGTCCTGGACGACGATGCTTTGGTCGATGCCGCGAGAACCATCAACAGTGAAACCGATCTGTTGACGCGCGTGGACGGGATTACGGTACTGGCGCCGGGCTGGAAACGTTGTGTGCAGTGCCTGTCCGTGCAGGATGAGGGGCGACGGATTTCACTCCTTCCCTTGACTCGCCCGGGACAGGCGTTGGTCTTCAATTATCGAAACCGGCAACTGGCCAGCGGCTGGTCGAAGCCTGAAAGCTGGGGGACGTGGACGGAAGGTCAACAGGCGAAAATCCAATTGCGCGTGTTGCCTCCGGCGAGTTCGATCGTGATCGACGCATTGGCATTCATACAGCCCGGGCACCCCGGCCAGCGGGTGATCATCAGTCTGAACGGCCAACCAGTGCTGGATACCCGTTTGACGCAGTTTCAAGGCAATCGCCTGGAAATTCCGATCAGCGCCCAGCTCAACCAGCGCCTCGGGAACGATGCCCGGCTCGAAATCGAATTACAGTTGCCGGATGCCGTCAGCCCCCGACAGTTGGGGATCAACCACGATTCGCGGGTCATGGGGCTGGGGCTGAAGACGTTGACGGTGCAATGACGCACCGTTTCGATGGACGCCGCCCCCACGGCCTTTCTACACTGCCGCAATCTGGGGATCGGGGGGCAATGGATGAACCGCAATGAACTACGCAAGGCCGACATCAACCTGATGGTGGTATTCGAGACCTTGATGCTCGAACGCAACGTGACCCGGGCCGCCGAGAAGCTGTTTCTCGGCCAGCCGACCATCAGTTCGGCGCTCAATCGTTTGCGCACCATGCTTAACGATCCGTTGTTCATCCGCGTCGGCCATCGCATGGAGCCGACCGCCCGCGCCGAAGACATTTATCGCCATCTAAAGCCCGCGCTTGACTCGCTGTCGGTGGCGCTGAGCCTGACCCGGGATTTCGACCCGGCCGTCAGCACCATGACCTTTCGCATCGGTCTGTCGGATGACGTCGAATTCGGCCTGTTGCCACCATTGCTTCGGGTATTGCGCCAGGAGGCGCCGAACGTGGTGTTCGTGGTGCAGCACGTCGATTACTGGCGGATTCCCGATCTGCTGGCCGCCGGCGATATCACTGTCGGCATCAGCCAGACCCGCGGCCTGCCGGCCAACGCCAAGCGCAAACTGCTGCGGCATATTCAGCCGAGCATCCTGCGCGCCGACAAATCCGACACGCCGCTGACACTCGATGAATATTGCGCACGCCCCCACGTGCTGGTTTCCCACACAGCCAATGTCAGTGGCTACGCCGATGAGTGGCTGGCGGATATCGGTCGCACCCGTCAGGTGGTGCTGTCGGTGCCGCAGTACAGTTCGTTGCCGGCGTTGCTGGCCGGCACCGATCTGATTGCCAGCCTGCCGGACTACACCGCCGAAGCCATGGCCGCTTCCGGGTTCCTGTTCAAGGAGCCGTTCCCGTTCAAGACCCCGACCCTTGACCTGTCGATGGTCTGGCTCAGCCACGTCGACAGCGACCCGGCGGAGCGCTGGCTGCGTTCGCGGCTGGAGCAGTTCATGAGTGAGCGTCCGGTGATGTCGTCGTTGGCGTGAGTCATGCGTTGCTGTGTTATATGTACGACCTTTCCGCCGAACCACTGGAGCACCGAGATGCCACACCTGCACCTGGAATACACCGCCAACCTGCCGCAACTGAACGCTGACGTGGCGTTGATCCGGCTCAATAACACGCTGGTGGGTTCCGGTCAGTTCTCGGCGGAGTTCGATATCAAGAGCCGTGCGCTCAAGGTTGAAACCTTCAAGGTCGGCACCGCCATGAACGAGCGCGCCTTTGTGGCGGTGAGGCTGGCGCTGCTCAGCGGGCGCTCTCCGGAGATCAAGAAGCAACTGTCGCAGAGCCTGTTGGCGGTATTGCAGGAATTGTGCGAATGGCCGGCCGGGGTCGAGGTGCAGTTGAGTGTGGAACTGCTCGACATCGACCGCGAGTCCTACAACAAGACCGCCATCGGCGTGTAGGACTCAGGCCGCTTCCAGCTCTGCGCAGGTCTTGATGACCTGCTCGCGCAGCCAGAGGTTGGCGCTGTCCTGATCGACGTTGTGGCTCCACTGCATGTCGAGGGTAAACCCCGGCAGGCCATTCGGCGCCTCGCAGTGGTTGAACACCGCTTCGTTGGTCAGTAAACGCTGGATCCGCCGGGGCAGGGTGAGAATGAAATCGGTGCCGGTGATCATCTTCAACGCCGCGCTGTAACTGTTGGAGCGGGCGACGATCTGGCGTTTTTGCGCCTGGCGCGCCAGCCAGCCATCGACCATGTTGGTGGTCGACGTCCACGGCGTGGGAAACACATGCCGGCGTTCGGTAAAAGCTTGCAGACTCAGTCGCGGCTCCAGCGGCGTGGCGCGTTTGTCGAAAACGCAGACCAGATCATCTTCCAGCAACATGCGTGATTTCAGGTCGGCGTGACTGCGATGGAAGTGCGGGCCGAAACAGATCACCAGATCGAGGCTGCCGTCGCGCAACTCTTCGACCGGCACGTCGGTTTCGAACTTGTGCATGTTGACCATCACCGGCAAGTCATCGAAGTCAAAGCGCTTCAACATCCGCGGCAGGATCAGTTGCTCGAAGTATTCCGGGGCACAGATGTTGAAGGTCACCGGTTGCGCCATCGGGTCGAAGGTCGGGGCGCCGGCGTGGCAGAGGTTGATGCTTTCGAGGATTTTCTGCACATGGCCATACATGCTGCTGGCCTTGTAGGTCGGGCGCATGCCCGTGCGGGTATTGACGAACAAATCGTCTTCGAAGCTGGTACGCAGTTTTTTCAGGCAGTAACTGACGGTGGACTGGCTGACGAACAGCGACTCCGACACGTCGGTGACGCTGCTTTGCTCATACACGGCGACAAACACCATGAGATCCTGCATGTCGAGCTTTCTAAGCAAGTTACTGTTCAGCATCCGTTCTGTCTCGCTGTGCTCCTTGCGCCGAATCCGCGCAAACGTGTGCGCATGATCGTAACGGAACGATGGTGCCAGGAGAAAGCCCTGTAGGACGTTTCACTGTCACTTGTGGGACAGAAAGTTTTAGTAACACGACGTACACAATCAAACCCGGAAAAGCTGGCCAGAAGCCTTTATCCAGACGAGGCGGCCTGCCGTTCGCCCGATCAGCCCATGTGCCGGGTGTAATGCCGTGGATCAAAACGCAGCACCATCAACAGCATGAGCGCCATCACTGCCGTCAGTGACCACCAGGCCCATTCGAAGCTGCCCAACTGATCGCGCACCATCCCGGCCATCAGCGGCGAGAGCCCGGCAATCAGGTAGCCGATGCCTTGTACGAATGCGGTCAGCCCGCCGGCACGTTGCGGTTCGTCGAGGTGATCGAGGGATACGATCAAGCTCATCGGGAACAACCCGCCGATACCCAGCCCGAGCAGGCACGGCCATAGCAGGCTCAAGTGCAGGGGACTGAGGATCAGCCCCACAAACCCGGCGATGATCAGGCCGAGCAGGGCGCCAAGCACCAGGCGTCGGTCACGGCTGCGATTGGCGATGGCCGGCACCACCAGCCCTGAAATCACCTCCATGGCCGTCAGAAAACCCAGCATCAGGCCGGCGTTTTGTTCGCTCCAGCCCTTTTCCACGTAATACGGCGCCAGCCAGGCGAGCACGCAGGTGTAGGACGCGGTGCCGAGACCAAAGAAGATCGCGAGCAGCCAGGCGCGGGAATTCGTGAAGAAGGATTCTTTTCTGACAACGGCCCGGTTGGTGTTCGGTGACGTGGCGCGGTTTTTCCACCAGAAAGGAATGGCGAGCAGTGCCAAAACCGCCCAGACAGCCAGTCCCGCCCGCCAGTTGCCGGTCTGCATCATCACCCACGGTGCGAACGAAGCGGCCAGCGCCGCGCCGCCCATGATCGAAGTGACGTAAAGGCCCATACACAGCGCCACGTTGTCGGGAAATCGCGATTTGATCAGCGCGGGCATCAGGGCCTGGATCAGTGCAATACCGATCCCGGCCAGCACGGCGCTGGCGATCAATCCGCCCGCTGAATCGAGAAACAAACGCGAAAACGTCGCCAAGCCAATGATCACCAGCGACAGCAGCACCGTGCGCTGTTCACCGAGGCGCTGGCTGACCGCCATGCCGAAAAACATCGCCAGC
The DNA here is from genome assembly GCF_002113215.1 of Pseudomonas sp. B15(2017). Classification (NCBI taxonomy): domain Bacteria; kingdom Pseudomonadati; phylum Pseudomonadota; class Gammaproteobacteria; order Pseudomonadales; family Pseudomonadaceae; genus Pseudomonas; species Pseudomonas sp. B15(2017). The sequence goes on along the minus strand of NZ_NEJZ01000016.1, from coordinate 95,051 downwards.
CCCATCGCCATCACCGGTAGCAGGGTCAGTAACGCTGCGAGACTGAAGCTCAGCGCCATATCGCCGCGAATGGCCGAGAGCAAGGGGCCGACCGCCGCCATCGACGGGCGCAGGTTGAGGGCGACCAGGATGATGCCGAGCATGAGCCAGAAAGCGGGGCGGGCAGTGGCGCGAACGTTTTCCATCTTCAGACCTTTGAACCAGGGGCTGTTGATTAGGCGGGCAGGCGAGCGGGGCGGCAAATCAGAATGTCATGACCGCTATCGAGAAACTCGATACGGCACCTCGTGGCCCGCGTCTTAACCACAGCTGAATCATTCTCAAATACGCTGCATATTTCATGGTTATTTCATCGGCCAACTAATCGTTGGCTTCTTTTTCACAAAAAATTGATGGTTGCCTGCTTAGAGTTTGTGTGGTCTGCGTCAATGAAATTTTCACAATTGGCGACGGCACTTCTTTCAAGGAAATAGTCCCTCGCCATGTTCAAGTTAAAAGCCGTGCACCCGGAATGGGTGACGTTGTTTGCCAGCGCCTTTCTTTTGACCGGATTCAATTTCGTTCTCTGGCAACACCTGTTCGACATCACCGCCGCGGACGGCAAGGGCATTGCGATGCGCATTGCGTTCGGGGTGATGATCTTCGCGGCGTATAACATCGTCTTGACGCTGCTGGCGTTTCGACCTGTTTTGAAACCTGTGTTGACGTTGTTGTTCATGGTCAGTGCCGGCGTAGCTTATTTCATGAGCCAATACGGTGTATTGATCGATGCCGGCATGTTTCGCAACTTTGCCGAAACCAATGCCACCGAAGTTCGCGATCTGCTGTCTTTGAAGTTGCTGGTTTATATCTTGTTTTTGGGTGTCTTGCCGTCCTGGTTGTTGTGGAAAGTTCCAGTCAACTATCGTCGCTGGCATCGCGAGTTATTAAGCAAAGTTGTGGTGAGTGTCGCGTCGGTCGCGGTTATTGGCGGCGTCGCGTTGGCCAATTATCAAGGACTGTCGTCGCTGTTTCGCAATCACCACGAAATTCGCCTGATGCTGGTGCCGAGCAATTACATCGGCGCCTCGGCCGGTTATCTGCGTGAGCAGGTGGCTTCGGCGCATCAACCGTTCGTCACGCTTGGCGAAGACGCCCAGCGTAACGCCGCCGTGCAGAACCATCCGCGCAAATCCCTGACGGTGCTGGTAGTGGGGGAAAGTGCCCGGGCGGAAAACTTCGGCATCCTCGGTTATGACCGCGACACCACACCGAAACTGGACAAGGAAGCCGGCCTGATCGCCTTCACCGACGTGCATTCCTGCGGCACCGAAACCGCGGTGTCGGTGCCGTGCATGTTCTCCAACATGGGCCGCAAGGATTACGACGCCAGCAAGGCGAAGAATGAGGAAGGGTTGCTGGACGTGCTGAAACGGGCCGGGATCGACGTGATCTGGCGCGACAACCAGTCCGGCTGCAAAGGCACCTGCGACCGTGTCACCCTGCAGGATGTCAGCAATCTGAAAGACCCGGCGCTGTGCGCCAACAGCGAATGCCGCGACGAGATTTTGCTGCAAGGCCTGCAAAGCTTCATCGATCACCTGGACAAGGACACTGTGCTGGTCCTGCACCAGATGGGCAGTCACGGTCCGGAATACTTCAAGCGCTATCCAAAGGAATACGAGCGCTTCACCCCGGTGTGTGAAAGCAATGCGCTGAACAATTGCAGCCGCGAAAGCATCGTCAACGGTTACGACAACACGCTGGTGTACACCGATCATGTGCTCTCGAGCCTGATCGATGTGCTGCGCAGCAATCAGGACAAGGTCGATACCGCCATGCTCTACCTGTCTGACCACGGCGAATCCCTGGGTGAGTACAACCTGTTCCTGCACGGCACGCCGTACATGCTGGCGCCGGAGCAGCAAAAACACGTGGCAATGCTGGCGTGGTTCTCTGACAGCTATCAGAAGTCTTACTCGGTCGACACCCATTGCCTGCAAATGAGCCGCGACAAGCCGCTGAGCCAGGACAACCTGTTCCACTCGATGCTCGGTCTGCTGGAGGTGCAGAGCAAGGTGTACCAGCCGGATCTGGACATGTTTGCCGGCTGCCGGGGCGCGGTGATCGACGGGGTGCTGGCCAAGGACTGACCGGCAGACTCAATCTGTAAGACTATTCTTTCCCTCAGGCAGGAGATTTCATCAAGCTCTTGCCCTGTAGAGGCGCGGAAAGCGCCGGTGGCGATATATACTGCGCGCCATTCTTGAAGGGAGAGCCGTGTGGCCATCGATATTCACTGGATTCGCGACAACGATAGCCTCGCGCAGTTTTGCGCCGAGTGGCAGCAGCTGCCGTTCGTTGCCCTCGACACCGAATTCATGCGGGTCGACACCTTCTACCCGATTGCCGGCCTGTTGCAGGTCGGCGACGGCAAACGCGCCTACCTGATCGACCCGCTGACCATCAACGCCTGGCAACCTCTGGCCGCTTTGCTGGAAAACCCGGCGGTACTCAAAGTCCTGCACGCCTGCAGCGAAGACCTTGAAGTCCTGCTGCGCCTGACCGGCAGCCTGCCGGCGCCGCTGTTCGACACCCAACTGGCTGCCGCCTACCTGAACCTCGGGTTCTCGATGGGTTATTCGCGTCTGGTGCAGGAAGTGCTCGGCATCGAACTGCCGAAGGGTGAAACCCGTTCCGACTGGTTGCAGCGTCCGTTGTCTGACACGCAAATCAGCTATGCCGCCGAAGACGCCGTGCATCTGGCGGAGGTTTTCGTACAACTGCGTCCGAAACTGTCCGACGACAAATACGCCTGGGTGCTGGAGGACGGCGCCGAACTGGTCGCCAACCTGCGCCGCGAAACCGACCCGTACGAGGTGTATCGCGAGGCCAAACTGGCGTGGAAGCTGTCCCGCGCCCAACTGGCCGTACTGCGTGAGCTGTGTGCCTGGCGTGAACGCGAGGCCCGTGCCCGCGATCTGCCGCGCAACCGCATCGTCCGTGAACACTCGCTGTGGCCGCTGGCCCGGACCCAACCGGACAGCCTCAGCGCGCTGGGCAAGATCGAAGACATGCATCCGCGTACCGTGCGTCAGGACGGCGAGTTTCTGCTTGATCTGATCAAGCGCTCTGGCAGTGTGGGGCCTGATCAATGGCCGCCAGCTGTGCCGGAGCCATTGCCGATCGAAGCCGCCGCGCTGATCAAACAGCTGCGGGCGCTCGGTCAGGCCGAAGCTGAGCGTCTGGGCATCGCGCCGGAGCTGATGCTGCGCAAGAAAACCCTCGAAGCGCTGGTCAAAAGCGGCTTCCCCGAGGGGCCTTACCAATTGCCTGATTCGCTGCGTGGCTGGCGCCGCGAATTGATGGGCCAGAAGCTGCTCGACAGCCTGGCCACCGCCGGAGAACAGCCTTGAAACGTATTTGTTCCATTTATCAAAGTTCGAAGAAAAGCGGCATGTATCTGTACGTGCTCAAGAGCGATGCGCTGGAGCGTGTGCCGGAAGGCCTGATGGCGGCGTTCGGCAAGGCGAAGCACTCCTTCGATCTGGTGCTGACCCCCGAGCGCAAGCTCGCCAGCGAAGACATCGCCGTGGTCCTGGAAAACCTCGACAAGCAGGGCTATCACCTGCAGATGCCACCGGCCGAGGAAGAGTACATCGAGCACTTGCCCGAAGAGTTGCTGCGACGCAACGACCCGGTCTGATCCGCGAGGCCCTGTCCTGGGCCTCTTGTAACCCCTGGAACGGTTTTTACGGCGACGGCTGCCCCGAAGTGGACGGCCGCCTGCACGGTTTGCGAAAGGTTTGAAGATGCGCGTTCTGATTGCTGAACACGACCACGCGATATACGCCCGACTGCTGCGTCAGGCGGCCCCGGAGCTTGAAGTGCTGACCAGCGGCGACTCCGCCGAACTGGCCCGTCAGGCCGTCGATTGCCCGGTATGGCTGGGTCAGCCGGATCTGCTGGCGACCCTGCTGCGTCAGGGCCACCAGCCCCAATGGCTGCAATCGACCTGGGCCGGCATCACGCCGCTGTTGGCCGACGGCCTGCGCCGGGATTACCGCTTGACCCGGGCGGTCGGCATTTTCGGCCAGGTCATGGCTGAATACGTGCTGACCTACATGCTCGGCCATGAGCGCGAAGTGCTGGCGCGACTGGTCAGCCAGGTCGAGCGCAAGTGGGACAACCGCACCGGCCAGAGTCTGGTCGGACGCAAGGTGCTGATCGTCGGCACCGGTGACATCGGCCAGAGCGTGGCGCAGTTCCTGCTGCCGTTTGGCGTCGAGTTGTACGGCATCGCCAGCAGCGCTCGCGAGCAGGCGCCTTTTGTCGAAGTCGGCTCGATGGCGGACTTGCCGCGTCTGGTGGGCGAAGCGGATTACGTGGTCAATCTGCTGCCCAACACCGAGCACACCCACGACATCTACGACGCTGCACTGTTCAAGCAATTCAAGCCGACCGGGTTGTTCATCAACGCCGGGCGCGGTGTCGCGGTGGTCGACGCGGATCTGGTGGAAGCGTTGAAAGAAGGCCATCTGGCTGGCGCGGTGATCGACGTTTGCCGCCAGGAACCGTTGCCGCAACGGCACCCGTTCTGGACCGCGTGGGGCTTGCTGCTGACCGGGCACAGCTCGGCACCGACCTCGCCGCCGATGATGGTGCAGTTGTTTCTGGATAACTTGCGGGCGTATCAGGCGGGCGAGGCGCTGCGCGGCGAAGTGGATTTCGCACGCGGTTACTGACTAGAGATCGTTCCCACGCTCCGCGTGGGAATGCAGCCCGTGACGCTCCGCGTCACTGGACGCGGAGCGTCCCTTGAGGCATTCCCACGCAGAGCGTGGGAACGATCAAACGGGGCTTAGAGGGTGAAATCGCCTTCAGCCGCCAGTTCGCTCAGCGGACGACGCGGGCTCGGCGTTTCCCGTGCTTGCAGGTAATCCGCCAGGCTTGCCTTGTCACCCAGCTTGCCCACCGCGACGGCGGCGTGCAGCGCATAGCCTTGCGGAATGTTCAGCTCCTTGCGGGTCAGCTCCTGATCGAAGCCGGCCATGCCGTGGGTGTGCCAGCCGCTCAGGCTCGCTTGCAGCGCCAGATGGCCCCACGCGGAACCGGTGTCGAAGGTGTGCCACAGCGCTGGCGTTTCCTCGGTCGCGCCCGGTGCGGTGAAGGTGGTTTTCGAAATCACGATCACCAGTGCCGACGCGTGCTGTGCCCAGCTGCGGTTGAATTCATTGAGCAGACCCAGGTAACGCTCCCAGTTCGGCGTGTCGCGACGGGCATAGAGAAAACGCCACGGCTGCGAGTTGTACGCCGACGGCGCCCAGCGCGCGGCTTCGAAGAAGCTCAACAAGGTTTCTTCGGAAATCGCTTCGCCGGTAAAGGCGCGGGGCGACCAGCGATCGGTGAACTGCGGGTGGATGGCGTATTCGGCAACGCGAGGGTTGGCACTCATCGAGAGATTCCTTGCTACGTTTGAGGACAGGTTGGAAGCGAAACCCGGCGGGATCAGTTGGGCTGAACGATGGGGTTGTGGCGCAAGCCTGCAGTTCACCGGGTGCAACGCGGTCGAGCGTTAATGGCATCCGGCGAAGGCCTGGTGTGACCGGCAAAACTACTTGGCCGCGCAAAAACTGACAAGCCCCGCACAACCGGCAGTCGCCAGCGCTTGGATCACGGGGCCTTGGGCACTAGACTGGCGGCCTTTTCACCACCTGATGTTGATGCTTGAGCCATGGCCGCCAAAGTCGAACCGTTCTGGATACGCAAAACCCTCGATCAACTCGATCACGAGGAGTGGGAATCGCTGTGCGACGGTTGCGGCCTGTGCTGCCTGCAAAAGCTCGAGGATGAAGAAGACAACAGCGTCTATTACACGCGTATCGCCTGCAAACTGCTGGACCTGAAAACCTGCCAGTGCAGCGATTACCCGAACCGCATGAAGTTTGTTCCGGACTGCATTCAGCTCACCCCGGGCCAGGCCGAACAATTCAAATGGCTGCCGCCGACCTGCGGTTATCGGCTGGTCAGCGAAGGCAAGGATCTGCCGCTGTGGCATCACCTGGTCTGCGGTGATCGCGACGCGGTGCACCACGAGCGGATTTCCCAGTCCGGGCGCATGCTCGCCGAAGGCAGCGTGCCGGAAGACGACTGGGAAGATCACCTGATTTTCCGCGCAGGTTAACGATTGACCAAGGAGCAGGTATGGCGACGGGATTGCGCCGGGCGCTGATCGTCACGCTGCTGGCGCTGAGTGCGCCGGTGTGGGCGGCGAAGAAAGTCGATCTGGATTATCAGGTACGCCTGTTGCCGCAGAGCGATCAGGCCGAAGTGCGCATGACCTTCGCCAGGGGCGAAGTGGTGCGCAGCCTGGATTTCGACCTTGGCGATGGCAGCCGCTACAGCGATTTCAAGGCCGACGGCCAGTGGCAACTGACGCCGGGCAAACCGGCGCGCGGGGTCTGGCGCCCGACGGCGGACAAGGCCAGCCTGACCTACCGCGTGCGCATCAGCCATGGTCGCAAGAACGGCAGCTTCGACACGCGCATGACCCCGACCTGGGCGCTGATGCGCGGCGATGAACTGGTGCCGCCAGCCAGGCTCGATCAACAGGACGGCATCGAGCTGGTCGCACGCCTGCACTTCGAATTGCCCGATGGCTGGAAAAGCGTCGAAACCGCCTGGCCACGCATCGGCAAGAACAAATTCCGCATCGATAATCCGTCACGCCTGTTCGACCGCCCGACCGGCTGGATGCTCGCCGGCCACCTTGGCAGCCGTCGCTCGCGGTTGGGGGAAACCGAAGTCACCGTGGCCTCGCCGCAAGGGCAGGGCATGCGCCGGATGGACGTGTTGACGCTGCTGACGTTTGTCTGGCCGCAGGTGCAGGCGGTGTTTCCGCGCCATCCGAGCAAACTGTTGATCGTCGGTGCCAACGACCCGATGTGGCGCGGCAGCCTGGCGGCGCGGGAGTCGATCTACCTCAACACGCGGTTGCCGCTGGTCAGCGAAAGCGGCAGCAGCGCACTGGTGCGCGAGCTGGCGCAAGTGTTCGGACGGATCAACGACGAGCAGCGCAGCGACTGGATCAGCGAAGGGTTTGCCGAGTATTACGCCATCGAACTGGTGCGCCGTGCGGGGGGCATGAGCGACGAGCGTTACCAGGCGTTGCAGGCGAAGCTGGCCAAGGACAGCCAGAAGGTCACGACCCTGCGCGGCGAGCAGATCAGCCCGGCGCAGGTGTCGAAAGCGGTGCTGCTGTTGCAGGAGCTGGATGGCGAAATTCGCCTGAAGACCCGCAACAAGCGCTCGCTGGATGACATGCTGCGCGGGGCAATGCATCTGGGGACGGTGGACACCAAAGCGTTCGTGCAACTCGCCGAAAGCATTCTCGGCGAGTCGTCCAAAGTCCTCGATACCGCGTTACTGCAGTAATACCGTCATCGCTGGCCAGCCAGCTCCCACAGGATTGTGTGGTGACCACCGATTGGTCTCCACCCCAAAACATTGTGGGAGCTGGCTTGCCAGCGATGAGGCCAGCAGCCTCAAGGTAAATCCAGAATCAAACCCCGGCTTTCGGCGATTTCACTGAGTCATTACCGGTCACCGTGGCGGTGTTGGTCGCCGCTTCGGCATTGGCCTTGAGCTTGCTCAGCTCGTCGCCGGCCCGCTCGATCTTTGCCCGCACGTTGTTCATGTCCTGACGACTTTTCTCCAGCAGGCTTTTTACCGAGCTGTGGCCGGTGATGCCGCGGGCCATGGCCACACCGCCAATCGCCACCTGAATCAGCCCGAACACCCCGCCACGGCGCAGGCCCTTGCCGACCATGATCACGCCGCCGGCCAGCGAGCCGATGCGCTCCCAGCCTTCGACGTTCTGCTCGGAACGGCTCTGGAACGGGGTGGATTCGATACGCTCGACGCGTTTGAGCTCGGTCATGATCTTTCTCCAGGCAATGAGTAATCGATAAACAAGCTGACTGCGCAGGCGGTCAGCTCGTTCCATCGGATGTGCGGCGTTTCAGCGAAATTTCGGTCCGGAGCGGGTATTCAGGCCTTTGGCCATGCGGTCGTAGAGCACGACGTTGACCGTGGCGGCGAGGTTCATGCAGCCGGTGGTCGGGATGTACACGACGTCTTCGCACCAGTCGCGGATCTCTTGATCCAGCGAACCGTCTTCGGGGCCGAAGATGTACAGGGCGCGGTCCGGATGGGTGTATTCGGGCAAGGGGCGGGCGCCGTCGACCAGTTCCACGGCGACCGGGACGCAGTTGAGCGGCAGGATCTTTTTCAGGTCGTCGATGCCGATCAGCGGGATGTCGTAGTGCACGCGCTTGGTGTCGGTGACGAAATCGGCGGCGCGCTCATAGCGCTTGCCGGTGTAGAACACGGTCGACACGCCGTAGCAGCCTGCGGCGCGCATCACCGAACCGACGTTTTCCGGTGATTTGGGGTTATACAAACCAATGCAGCTGTACCGTTTGTCTGCCACGAGCGGGGTGCCTTCGGGAAAAAGAGGGCGATTATACGGGGATTGGGGGAGGGCGGGCAGATTGAGGATCTGCGGTGCTGATCGTTCCCACGCTCTGCGTGGGAATGCCTCAATGGACGCTCTGCGTCCGCTTTGGGACGCGGAGCGTCCCGGGCTGCATTCCCACGCAGAGCGCGGGAACGATCATGGCAGGCTCAGTCTTCTTTTTTCATCAACCCGGCCAGCGCCGCAAACGGGTTATGCGTGGCCTTGGCGATTTTCGGCGTGCTCAGCGAGCCTTCGCCGAAGTACTGCTGGTCGGTGTAGCGCGAGTGTTCGTTGTCGTGGCAGTACAGGCACAGCAGTTCCCAGTTGGAACCATCCTGCGGGTTGTTGTCGTGGTTGTGGTCGCGGTGGTGCACGGTCAATTCGCTCAGGCGCTTGCCGGAAAACTCACGGGCGCAGCGGCCACACACGTGCGGGTACATCTTCAGGGCCTTGTCGCGGTAGCCCATTTCCTTGTCGCGCTGGTTGTCGGCAAGGATGCGATCCAGCTTCGAAGTGTTGGTCGGGGTGGACGAACTCATGGGTTCACCTTTGCAGAAGACTAATGACGGTTATGAGGCAAGTTTAGCTCAGCCCTTGAGCTTCTCGGCAATCCAGATCGTGTGGCGCGTGCCTTTGTTGCCGTGGGCAAAGACCTGCACTTCCTCGGCCTTGAAACCGGCCTTGCGCAATTTGTCGGAAAACTGCCGGTCAGCGCTGGCCGACCACACCGCGAGCACGCCTTTGGGCCGCATCGCCTTGGCGCAAGCGGCAAGACCGGCGGCGGAATACAGCCAACTGTTGGCCTTCTGGGTCAGGCCTTCGGGGCCGTTGTCGACGTCGAGCATGATCGCGTCGAAGCCATTCGGCTCGCTTTGCAGCACCTTGGCCACGTCTTCCTGACGAATCACCGTGCGCGGATCGAGCAGCGGACGTCCGGACTTTTCTCCGAGCGGGCCACGGTTCCACTCGACCACGCCAGGCACCAGCTCGGCGACCACCACTTCGGCGCTCTTGCCCAGATGCTTGAGTGCGCAGGCGAGGGTGAAGCCCATGCCCAGGCCGCCGATCAGCACCCGCGAGTTCGGCCGACCAGCGACCTTGCGGCACGGGATCTCGGCCAGCGCGTCTTCGGAACCGTGCATGCGGGTGTTCATCAATTGGCCGCCGTCGCCGCCCTGGATCTTGATGACGAAGTCCTCGCCATACTCGAACAGGCACAGGGCACCGCCGTTGTCAGGGATCGGCGTGGTGTCGAGCAGAACGAAACGTTTCATGGAAATCTCTACAGGGGGGAAGGCAAGCCGGCGCGTTGGGAGTAGCCTGAAGGCAGACTTCAGGCCAACGGAGCCCTTGATGAAGCGCACCATTCTAACGGCCATTACCCTGGCCGCGCTCTCGATAACTGCCGTACAGGCGCAACAGACGATTCCCGTCAGCCCGACACCGCAACCGGGCTCGCCCGGTACTGCGACGCCAACCCCGTATCCGCAGATCAGCCCGGTGCCGATTCCCAAGGCCGGCCCCGGCAGTGGCGGCCCGCCGCTGGTGCCGATCGAAATGCCCAGCCCGCCGACCAAGGATCAGCCATTGCCGGGCCTGGAACAGACCGACAGCAAACCCAAATCCCCGGGAGGCTAGATCTGCTGGGCGGCGAGTTGTCCGTCGGCCATGCGCAGGCGTTTGGACAGGGAAACGGCGAGGGCGCGGATGATCTTGGCGGCAATCTTCGGCGCGTCGTTGAGCATTTTTTCCAGCGAATCCTTGCCGAGATTGAGCAACTGACAGTTGCTCGCCGCGACGCAAGTCGCCGAACGGCGCTCACCGTCGAGCACGGCCATTTCGCCGAACGCCCGGCCGCTGCGCAGGGTAGCCATGGTCACGACCTGGCCGTCGCCGCCGGTTTTCTGCACGGCCACCTGGCCGGTGTGGATGATGCACATGAAACTGCCGGCATCGCCTTCGCGAAAGATCGCTTCACCTTCAGCCACGGTGCTGATGCTGAAGTAGCCCGACGCGGCGGCGAAATCCGCCAGTTGCAATTGATCGAACAGGCCGCAGTCCATCAGCCAGTCGCGGATTTCGTTGTTCAGTAGAGTGGGTTCTGACATGTCGTCACAATCTTTTTGTTTTCACAGGTTGCAGGCACTACACGGATCGTTGTGGGAGCGAGCTTGCTCCCACAATGGGATCTGTGGTGTATCGACCGCCGGGGTCTGGAATTAAGACCCAAGTGACCGGCGGAGTTCCTCAGGCAATGCCCAGAACCTTGAAAACAAATGCATATTCGAGCGCTACGTCACGTAATCCCTGATAACGCCCGCTCATCCCGCCATGGCCGGCGCCAAGTTCGGTCTTGAGCAGCAGCAGATTGTCATCGGTCTTGGTTGCGCGCAGCTTCGCGACCCACTTGGCGGCTTCCCAGTACTGCACGCGGCTGTCGTTGTAACCGGCGATCACCAGTGTCGCGGGATAAGCCTGGGCGGTGACGTTTTCGTATGGCGCGTAAGCCTTGATCCGCTCGTAGACCTCCGGCTCTTCGGGATTGCCCCACTCGTCGTATTCAGTGACGGTCAACGGCAGGTCCGGGTCGAGCATGGTATTGAGCACATCGACGAACGGCACTTCGGCAATCGCCACGCCGAACAGATCCGGACGCTGGTTGAGCACCGCGCCGATCAGCAGTCCTCCGGCACTGCCGCCGCTGATCGCCAGTTGTGGTGCGGTGGTGATGCCGTTGAGGATCAGGAATTCGGCGCAGGCAATGAAGTCGCTGAAGGTGTTGTGCTTGTGCTCCTGCTTGCCGGCGCGGTACCAGGACTCGCCCAGTTCGCCGCCGCCACGCACGTGGGCGATGGCGAATGCCATGCCGCGATCCAACAGGCTCAGGCGAGCGTGGGAGAACCACGGATCGAGGCTCGAACCGTAGGCGCCGTACCCGTACAGGTACAGCGGCACTGCTTTGCCGACCATTTCCCGTTTCATCACCACACTGATCGGCACCTGGGTGCCGTCCGGCGCAGTGGCCCACAGGCGTTGGCTGACGTAGGCGTCGGCGTCGAACGGACCGAGCACCGGGGTTTCCTTGAGCACGGTCTGTTCGCCGGTGGCGAGAATCAGTTGCCGAACCTGAGCCGGACGGTTCAGCGCTTCATAGCGCAGGCGAATGCGGTCGCTTTCGAACTCCAGGCTGTTTTGCACGTAGAGACTGTAGGCCGCGTCCGGCAATTGCACGCGATAAGGCGCCAGACCGTGTGGGCGAACTTCGATGATCGGCAGACCACCTTCGCGCAGGCTCAGGGTCAGGGCTTCGGCGTTGAGGGTCACGCCATCGAGCATCACCGAATCGCTGTGCGGGATCAGGTTCTGCCAGTCGGCTTCGCTCGGCGCGATGCCGGTGTCCGGCGCCTGATACAGGGCGAAGTTGATGCCGTCTCGGTTGGTGCGGATGAACCAGGTCCATTCGCCATCGAGTTTGCCGTGGTCGACGTCGTACTCGTGATCCTCGACCCGTGGCGCCAGGCAAGTGAACGGTTGGTGCGGCTGATTGGCGTCCAGCGCCCAGACTTCGCTGGTGGTCTTGCTGCCAAGCGACAGCAGCAATTGCTGTTCGGAGCTGGCGCGGTAGCAATGCAGGAAGAAACGCCCGTCCGGTTCGTGGAACACCTCTTCGGCGGCAGTACCGTCGAGGCGATAGCGGAACAGCTTGTGCGGGCGATGGGTATCGTCGAGCACACCGAAAAACAGTGTCAGGCTGTCATTGGCCCACGTCATGCTGCCGTCGCAGTCCTGGAATTCCAGTTCGCTGACGCGTTCGCTGGATAATTCCTTCACGAACAGCGTGTAAATCTCGTCGCCCGAGGCATCGACGCTGTAGGCCAGGCGCTGGTGATCCGGGCTGATGCTGAACGCGCCGAGGGAGAAAAAGCCGCCGTTGGCCAGTGCATTCGGGTCGAGCAGCAGCTGTTCGCGGCTTTCGTCGAGGGTCAGGCTGTTGTCGGCCGGGCGTGGGCAACGGTAGTGACGGGCGTATTCGTCACCTGCAGTGGTGCGGGTGTAATACAGATACGGGCCCCATGGCGACGGCAGGGACAGGTCGGTTTCGAGGATCCGGCCCTTGATCTCCTCGAACAGGGTTTCGCGTAGTCCGGCCTGATCGGCAGTCTGCGCCTGTTGATAGTCGTTTTCAGCCTTGAGGTAGTCGAGCACCGCGTCGGTGTCGCGTTCCTGCAGCCAGGCGTACGGGTCGTGACCGGCAGCCTTGTGGGCAATCGGGGCGCTGATGACGTTGGCGGATACGGGCATGGAAAGCTCTCGGACATGACAAATAAGGGCCGCACGGACGGCGGGGAAGCCTGACGTGCGAAAAGTCGTTACTATAAGCGCCTCTGTGCGACACGCGTAGCGTGTCTTCAAGACTTCGAGGTGGATGGTCATCTTGAAGGGCTGTCTGATTACAGCCAAGGCTGGAGTACCCAATCTCCGGAATAATAATCCATCAAAGAAGTCCACTGCCTTCAAGGACTTACCGTTGCGGCGGGGCGTGCCCACAGTCGATCAGCATTCGATACTATCGACCGGGAAAGGATCTTTTTCTTTCTAGAATGCATCTTCAATCTTCGGTTCTCACAGAACCCCACCCCAGCGGGAAAGAATCCCCGCAAGGGTTTTCTCCTGCTTCCGAAACAGGAGGAAACACTTTTCTGAGCATGCTGACTTTGTCAGTTCTTGCTTATCCCTCTGAAGACTCGAGCGAAAGCTCTGTCTGTCATTGTCCACTCGGCTTGCTCGCAAGCCGGCAGCGGACTCGTTGTGCGACCAACGATAGCCTAGGAAAACATGCGTCATCGGCAACGATGAGGTGTGAAGCTTTTCTAACAACGTAGCCCCTGAAAAGGTCTGCAGCCACCGTGAGGGGCTGTGGAGATGCTCGGAGCTGAACCGGGTTGAGGCGCCAGGCTGGTTGGCATGGGCAACATATGTGAACTGCTGATAAACGTCGTAATTATAAACAAGCCAAAACAGCTGTCAGGCTTGAGCCAAAAGGCAAAGTGATCGGATATCTCTGTAGAGGCTGGAGATACGTCGTCATCAGGATCACCGGCGAAAAGGCAGGCCCTGAACCAATCGTGTGACAGGCAGGGAACGTGGTAAGCCCGTATGGCTGCCTTCGGGCAGGTGAACCGCAAGGGGATCTGTTGGCTGTGCGGGTATGGGATCGCAGATAAAGCGAAAGTCGATCTGTAATGGGTCGAATAGGGGTTGGAACATCACCCCACGGGAAACCGGGCAGACTTCTGCGAGGTCTTTCGTCGCATGAACTCTGACTGAGCCTGTCTCAATAATTTCAGAAACCTGCAGTTTAGGTTTCCCATTTATCCAGCCCTGACGGGACGTCCATTCCCGTCAGGGGATGCGTACGTCTTCAGCTCAGGCAATTTGAGAGGAAGGCAGCATGAAAGTACACAGCCCTACGGCCGTGTCTGCGCCTTCCGGCGCTCCGCAACAATGGCATGACATCGATTGGTGGCGTGTTCAGCGGAATGTCCGGGCGATGCAGTTACGGATTGCGAAGGCTTGTCGGGAAGGCAATTGGCGCGGGGTTAACTCCCTGCAACGAATGCTGACCCGCTCTCGTTCGGCCAGATATTTGGCTGTTCGGCGAGTCACTGAAAACCAGGGCAAGCGCACGGCGGGAGTCGACCGCGTGCTCTGGGATACACCCGATGCCAAATGGAAAGCGGCGAACGGGTTGAAGCGCCACGGATACAAGCCACGGCCGTTAAGGCGTGTCTTCATTCCGAAGTCGAATGGGAAGGAACGCCCTCTGGGCATTCCGACCATGACTGACAGGGCCATGCAGGCTCTATACCTGCTGGCTCTGGCGCCCATTGCAGAAACCACCGGAGATCCGAACAGCTACGGCTTCAGGATCGAACGCTCTACCGCTGACGCGATGGGACAGCTGTTCATCTGCTTATCCAAGAAGGTTTCGGCCGAATGGGTACTGGAGGCGGACATCAAAGGCTGCTTTGACTACATCAACCATGACTGGCTGATCGCCAATGTCCCTACGGACAAAACGATCCTCCGGAAATGGCTAAAGGCTGGAGTGATTCATAAAGGTCAGCTTCAGGCAACGGACGCCGGTACGCCACAAGGCGGGATTATTTCGCCAACCTTGGCAAATATGGTGCTGGATGGACTGGAGTCACAGCTCAAGCAACATCTGGGCGTGACGAAAGCCAAGAAGCTGAAAATCAATGTGGTGCGTTATGCGGATGACTTTGTGATTACCGGAAACTCGAAAGAGATGCTGGAAAGCGAAATCAGACCTTGGGTGGAGCAATTCCTCGCTGTGCGGGGATTGCAGCTGTCACTCGAGAAAACCCGCGTGGTTCACATAGACGAAGGCTTTGACTTTCTGGGATGGAATTTCCGCAAGTACGAGGGAAAGCTCCTGATCAAGCCAAGCAAGAAAAACGTGAAAGCGTTCTATCGCAAGGTGAAGGACGTCATCAGTACCAACAAAACGGCAAAGCAAGAGGATCTGATCCAACGGCTGAATCCGATACTGCGTGGCTGGGCGATGTACCACCAGCCGGTGGTTGCTAAGAAGGCGTTTAGCAGAATGGATAACTCTGTTTTTCATGCTCTGTGGCGTTGGGCGAAAAGGCGACATCCAAATAAATCGTTGGAATGGGTCAGGAGAGGTTATTTCCAACCCCATGAAGGCAGAAGTTGGGTATTCGCCACCACGGCGATGAGGACGGACGGGACGAAAGCAATAGCTCCCCTGTACTCAATAGCGAGCACTGCGATCGAGCGGCATAGAAAGGTGAGCGGGGAATACAACCCCTTCGATCCTTCCATGGAGGAAATGGGAGAGAAATTGCGAATGGTGCGAATGCTTAAAAAGCTGAAGTATCGGAAACAGATCGTAAGTCTTTTTCAAAGCCAAAAAGGTCTATGTCCGCTGTGCAATCAGCCGATTACCAAGGAAAGCGGGTGGCACGACCATCATGTAATCCACCGCTCCCAAGGCGGTGGAGACACCTTGGATAACCGAGTACTATTGCATCCAGTTTGTCATCAGCAGCTACACAGCCGTGGATTGACAGTAAACAAGCCGGCTCCAACCGGGGCTTTTTAAAGACTTGAGCCGTATGCGTTGAAAGGCGCACGTACGGTTCTTAGGGGGAGGCAGACCAGTAATGGTCTGTCTCTACCCGACTTGCCTGCCTTGCCATGGACACCATGACCGAGAACGACTATCTGATCGCCTGGGGCCTTTACGCCTTTGCCGCCGTGGGCTGCCTGCTGGTGTGGATGCGCATGACCCGCTGGATGTGGCGCTGGCTGCGCGAGCCGCTGCGTGTATTGATGGCGGTGTTGCTGTTCAGCCCGACCATCATTGACCCGGTGAAGGAAAAATTCGCCCCGGCCATCGCCATCACCGTGCTGGATCTGGCGTTCAAGGTCGGCAACAACGCCTGGCGCGCGATTTCCGAACTGCTCATGTACGCCATGATCGCGTTCGGCCTGTACCTGATTTTCGTGCTGATCCGCTTCCCGATCGAGCGCGCGTCGAACGCTCGCAAGGAGCAGGCCGAAGCCGCTCGCGCAGCCGCCCGTGCCGAAGATGAGCGTGACGGCGATCAACCGTTCGGCGGCGCCGGCGATGATCGTTATGGCCGCCCACCGCTGCCGAGCAATCCGCAGCGTCGGCGCGTCGAGCCGCGTCTGTAATCACGAGAGTCCGCACATGTGTGAATTACTGGGCATGAGTGCCAACGTGCCGACCGACATCGTGTTCAGCTTCACCGGGCTGATGCAGCGCGGCGGTCGCACCGGCCCGCACCGCGACGGCTGGGGTATCGGTTTCTATGAAGGGCGCGGCTTGCGCCTGTTCCAGGACCCGGCGGCCAGCAGCGAATCGGAAGTGGCCAATCTGGTGCAGCGCTATCCGATCAAGAGCGAAGTGGTCATCGGTCATATCCGTCAGGCCAACGTCGGCAAGGTCTGCCTGTCCAACACCCACCCGTTCGTCCGCGAACTGTGGGGGCGCAACTGGTGCTTCGCGCATAACGGCCAGCTCGCCGATTTCTCCCCGATCAAGAGTTTCTACCGCCCGGTCGGCGATACCGACAGTGAAGCGGCGTTCTGCGATTTGCTCAACCGCGTACGTGCAGCGTTTCCGGAACCGGTCGATGTCGAAGCGCTGCTGCCGAATCTGGTCGCGGCCTGCGCCGAATACCGCAGCAAAGGCGTGTTCAACTGCCTGCTCAGCGACGGCGACTGGCTGTTCTGCTATTGCTCGACCAAACTGGCACAGATCACCCGTCGCGCACCGTTCGGCCCGGCGCGGCTCAAGGACGTCGATGTGATTGTCGACTTCCAGGCCGAAACCACGCCCAACGACGTGGTCACGGTGATTGCCACCGAACCCTTGACCGAAAACGAAACCTGGACCCGCTATGAGCCGGGCCAATGGAGCCTGTGGCGACGCGGCGAATGCGTCAGCCAGGGCACGACCGAATAAGGATTTCCCCGAATGTTGCTCAGTTATCTACGGCTGGTGTTGTTTGCGGCGGGCCTGTTGATCGGTGTCCAGGTGCCCGGCTTCATCAACGATTACGCCAAGCGGGTCGAAGCGCACCTGATCGAGGCGCAGACCGGTCTGCGCGGTTTCCAGGGCACCGCCGAGCAGTTTTTCAAGGGTGATATCCAGGCGCTGGTCGCTCACTATCGCGCCAGCGAAGACCCGGTGTTTCGCAGCGATGCCGACAGCCTGAGCACTTTGCTCAATCGCCAGCTGGCGCTGGACAAGCAATTCCAGGCGATGCAAGGCCCGTGGTACATCCGCTTCCTGCAAGTGGTGCTGGCCGCCGACCCGGACATCCGCAAGGAAACCTGGAACGGCTACAGCTACCAGATCCTGCTGACGCCGGAAGCGATGATCTGGGGCATGAGCGGCGCGTTGCTGCTGTCGTTCGGCCTTGAATGCCTGTTTCGTCTGATCGACTGGGTGGTGCTGGGCGGCAAGCGCCTGCGCCAGAGCCGGCCGATCGAAGACCGGGATGTGCGCGGGCTCTGAGCCTTATGAAGATCGTTCCCGCGTCGAGGCGTCGAACCGTCCGCGTGGGAACGATCAACTCAGAACGATGTAATCCGTGCCGACCTTGCGCGCGTACCCCTCCAGCACCTGCTGACACAGCGTCACAATCTCCTCGACCCATTCCACGCCGACCCGCCACGACACCACGACCTGCAGGTTCGGCGGGCGTTGTTCGATGTCGAGCAGGGTCAGTTCGCCCCGCGCCAGCTCCTCGGCCACCAGCACCGGCGGCAATGCGCCAATGCCGAACCCGTCGCGTAACAGCCGGGTAATCGCCGACACCGAATTCACACAGTTCAAGCGTGGCGCCAACATGCCTTGGGCCTGCATCAGCGCCAGAATGTCCTGATGTGGCCGGGAGTTTTTCGAGTAGGTGATGATCCGTTCCTGGGCCAGGTCGGCGAGGCTTTGGTAGTCGCGGTTGTAGATCGAGTTGCTGGCGACGATCCAGCCTATGGGGTGGCTGGCCAGTTCCAGGCTGCGCACGCTTTCATGGCGCACCAGATCGGTTTGCAGGATCAGATCGAGAAAGCCTTTTTGCAGCTGATCGCAGAGGTTCAGCGAGGTATCCGCCACCAGCTCGATTTCCACCCGTGGGTACAGATCGGTCATCTGCGCCACCAGCGGGCTGAGCCAGGTGTGAATGACCGTGTCCATCACGCCGATGCGCACCCGGCCGACCTTGCTCGATCGGGTCTCGATCGACTGCTTCAGCGCCTGCATCGTGTCGAGCATCTGCTCGGCATAGTCCAGCACTTTCAAACCTTCGGGCGTCAGGCTGACGCCGCGTGAATCACGCACAAACAGCTTCACCCCGAGCTCGCCTTCGAGCACCGCGATCCGGCTGGAGATCGAGGCCTGGGTGGTGAACAGCTTGTCGGCGGTCAGGCGAAAACTTTTCAGCCGGGCGACCCAGACGAAGGTTTCGAGAAACTTCAGGTTCATGGCAACAAATTTTTCTTATGTCTTGGGCGGGTTTTTATTCGTTGGACGCGACCGGGTGACGCACCCAAGAATCGACGCATCCGGTTCCCACGATAGGCGTCGTCGGAGCTTCGAACAAGACCAATAAAAGCCTGCGGAGACATGCCATGAGTGCGCCCGACACCCTCGACCTCCCCAAGACCACGGCCCGTCCCGGCCCGTTCGACTGGTATCGCAACATCAATCAGCAGGAGCGCCGGACGTTCTGGAGCTGCAAGATCGGCTACGGTCTGGACGGCATGGACACCCAGATGCTCAGCTTCGTGGTGCCGACCCTGATCGCGATGTGGGGCATCACCACCGGTGAGGCCGGGTTGATTCACACCAGCACGCTGATCGCCTCGGCCATCGGCGGTTGGGTGGCGGGGATTCTCTCCGACCGCATCGGCCGCGTGCGCACCCTGCAACTGACGGTGCTGTGGTTCGCCTTTTTCACTTTCCTCTGCGGTTTCGCCCAGAACTACGAACAACTGCTGATCGCCCGCACCCTGATGGGCTTCGGTTTCGGCGGCGAATGGACCGCCGGCGCGGTGCTGATCGGTGAAGTGATCCGCGCCAAGGATCGTGGTAAAGCGGTCGGTATGGTGCAATCCGGCTGGGCGCTGGGTTGGGGGCTGACGGCGATTCTGTATGCGCTGCTGTTCTCGGTGTTGCCGCCGGAAGACGCCTGGCGCGCACTGTTCATCCTCGGCATCGTGCCGGCGGTGTTCGTGATTTTCGTCCGGCGTCTGGTGAAAGATCCGGAGATCTACCGCGAAGCCAAGGCCAGACAAACCCCGGAAAGCCCTTCGAAGTTCTACGAGATCTTCGCCCCCGGCATTCTCTTCACCACGATCCGCGCCTCGCTGCTGACCACCGGCGCCCTCGGCGGTTACTACGCAATCACTTCCTGGCTGCCGACTTTTCTGAAGAATGAACGCGGCTTAAGCGTACTCGGCACCGGCGGTTATCTGGCGATGGTGATCATCGGTTCCTACGCCGGCTATGTGATCAGCGCCTATTTGACCGACCTGTTGGGCCGCAAGAAGAACTTCATCCTGTTCGCGGTCGGCTCGTTCACCATCGTTCTGCTCTATACCCAATTGCCGGTCAGCAACGGCGTGATGTTGTGGCTGGGCTTCCCGCTGGGCTTCTTTGCTTCGGGGATTTTCAGTGGTATGGGCGCGTTTCTAACCGAGCTGTTTCCGACCCGGATTCGCGGGTCGGGGCAGGGCTTCTGCTACAACATCGGCCGGGCGCTGGCGGCGTTGTTTCCGCTGCTGATCGGGCTGCTCAGCCAGAAAGTACCGCTGAGTGTAGGCATCGGTGCCTTCGCGGCAGTGTCCTACGGCGTGGTGATTCTCGCGGCGTTGAGCCTGCCGGAAACCCGTGGCAAACAACTGGACGCGCAGTAACTGATAACCTGCGGGGCACTGTCTGTCCCACGGCAAAAAAAGAAAAGAACTACAGGAGTGTTCACCGTGAGCCGCCTGCTATTGAACTGTGACATCGGCGAGAGCTTCGGCAGCTGGACCATGGGTCTGGACGCGGAGGTCATGCCCTTCATCGATTGCGCCAACATTGCCTGCGGTTTCCACGCCGGCGATCCGGGCATCATGCGCAAGACCGTCAGCCTGGCCCTGAGCCATGGCGTGCAGATCGGCGCGCATCCGGCCTATCAGGATCTGGTGGGGTTCGGCCGACGTTCCATGGCCTACACCGCCCAGGAACTGCAAGACATCCTGCATTACCAGATCGGGGCCCTGGACGGCATTTGCCGCGCCCAGGGTGGCAAAGTCAGTTACGTCAAACCCCACGGCGCGATGTACAACGACATGATGGCCAACCCGGCGCAGTTGCGAGCGGTGATTCAGGCTGTCGCGGCTTACGACCGCAGCTTGCCGCTGATGCTGATGGCCACCCGCGACAACACTGCCGCGCAACAGCTCGGCGATGAATACGGCGTGACCCTGTGGTTCGAAGCCTTCGCCGACCGCGCCTACGACAGCGCCGGCCGACTGGTCTCGCGGCAGCTGCCGGGTGCGGTGCACCACGATTCCGAAACCATCATCGGGCAAGCGCTGACCATCGCCCGTGGCGACAACCTCACCGCCAGCGACGGCAGCGCGCTGCATCTGCAAGCCAACACGTTGTGCGTCCACGGTGACAACGCCAGTTCAGTGGCCGCCGTGCAACGCATTCGTCAGGCCCTGAACGAGCAGAGCGCGCCATGAATCCGCGGGTGGAGGTGGTGGCGCTGGATTGCCTGATGCTGCGCCTGTTCGATGAAATCGCCGAAACCAACATGCCGTGGATGCTCGCCGCCAGTGAGCGCTTACGCACAGTGTTCGGCGAAAATCTGATTGATCTGGTGCCGTCGTACACCACGTTGATGGTGCATTACGACCTGACCGGATTGAATCCGAATCAGGCTCGGGAGTTGATTGCCGAAGCCTTGATCGACCTGTCGCCGAATGCGCGCGCCAGCGGCCAGCGTCATGTGCTGCCGGTCTGGTACGACCTGAGTGTCGGCCCGGAACTGAGCTTGCTGTCGCAACGCAGCGGTTTGTCGGTGGAAGAAGTGATTCGCCGTCACAGTGCTCGGGAATATCAGGTGTTCGCGCTCGGTTTTGCACCGGGGTTTGCCTTTATGGGGCTGGTGGAAGAAGTCCTCGCGGCACCGCGTCTGAATACCCCACGCAAGAAAGTCGCCGCCGGCAGCGTCGGCATTGCCGAACGGCAGACCGCGGCGTATCCGGTGGTGTCACCCGGTGGCTGGAACCTGATCGGTCGCACACCGGCAAAACTGTTCGACCGTGAGCGCGATGGCTACAGCCTGATGCAGCCCGGCGATACCGTGCGTTTCGAAGCAGTGAGCCACGCCGAATTCATCCGTCTTGGCGGTGACGACACGCCTCTGGAGGCCTTGGCATGAGCCGACTGACAATTGAGGCGAGTACGCCGCTGTGCCTGTTACAGGACGCCGGGCGGTTTGGCGTGCGCCATCTGGGTGTGACTCAGGGCGGTGCGGCGGACTGGCGGTCGATGGCCTGGGCCAACTGGCTGCTGGGCAATGGGCTGGATTTGCCGGTGATCGAAATCACCCTCGGCGGTTTTACGGTGGTGGCTGAAGAAGATTGCCTGCTGGCATTGGCGGGTGCCGATCTTGGCGCGCAGATCGACGGTGAGGCGTTGGCGCCGTGGCGCAGTTTCAAACTGCGCAAAGGGCAGACCTTGAAGTTCACCCAGCCGTTGCTGGGCGCGCGGGCCTATCTGGCGGCGCCCGGCGGGTTCAGTGCGCCGAAAGTGCTGGGCAGCAGTGCCACGGTGGTCCGTGAGGAACTGGGTGGTCTCGATGGTTTCGGCTTGCCATTGGCCAGGGGCTCCTCGCTGAGTTATCAGGGCGAAACCCTATTGATGCGTGAGGTTCCGGCACAGCATCTACCGGACCTGCGCCTCGACGCTCCGCTCGATCTGGTACTCGGCGCGCAGATCGGTCAGTTCAGCGGGCAGAGCCTGTTCGATGCATTCAACAAGGCCTGGACGCTGGACAGTCGCGCCGATCGCATGGGCATTCGCCTGTTGGGGACGGCGTTGCAGTATCAGGGCAAGCCGATGATTTCCGAGGGCATTCCGCTGGGCGCGGTACAGGTGCCGCCGGATGGGCAGCCGATCGTGTTGCTCAATGACCGGCAGACCATTGGCGGTTATCCGCGACTGGGCGCGTTGACGCCGTTGGCACTGGCGCGTCTGGCACAGTGTCTGCCGGGAGCGATGGTCAGATTGCGCCCGGTGGTGCAGGAAGTGGCACACCGGGAACACGTCGAGTATCTGAAGCGATTTATCGACCGCTGAAAGCATCGTCGGAACGCCGCCCGAAGCAAGCCCGCTCCCACAGTGTTCGAGATGTACACGAAATTCATGTACACCACCGATACCTGTGGGAGCGGGCTTGCCCGCGATAGCGTCAGTGCAGGCAGCCGATTATTTGGACAAAAACCGCATCCCTTCTTCCAGACCGCGCAACGTCAGCGGATACATCTGATCCTCGATCAAGTCCCGAACGATATTGGTCGACGATGTGTAGCCCCACGTATCTTTCGGATAAGGATTGATCCAGATGAGCTTCTTGTACTTCTCCATGAAGCGCTGCATCCACACGTAACCCGGCTCTTCGTTCCAGTGCTCGACGCTGCCGCCGGCCTGGGTGATTTCATAGGGTGCCATCGCGGCGTCACCGATGAAGATCACTTTGTAGTCGGCACCGTACTTGTGCAGCAGATCCTGGGTCGACGTGCGCTCGGAGGTGCGGCGCATGTTGTTCTTCCACACCGATTCATAAATGAAGTTGTGGAAGTAGAAATACTCCAGGTGCTTGAACTCGGTCTTGCAGGCCGAGAACAGTTCCTCGCAGATCTTCACGTGGGCGTCCATCGAACCGCCGATGTCGAACAGCAGCAACAGCTTCACCGTGTTGCGCCGTTCCGGGCGCATCTGGATGTTCAGCAGGCCGGCGTCCTTGGCGGTGTGGTCGATGGTGCCGTCGATATCCAGCTCTTCCGCTGCGCCCTGACGAGCGAATTTGCGCAGGCGGCGCAGGGCGACCTTGATGTTGCGGGTACCCAGCTCCACAGAGTCGTCGAGGTTTTTGTACTCGCGTTGATCCCAGACTTTCACCGCTTTGCCCTGGCGCTTGCCGGCATCGCCGACCCGGATGCCTTCCGGGTTGAAACCGCCGGAGCCGAACGGACTGGTGCCGCCGGTGCCGATCCATTTGTTGCCGCCGGCGTGGCGCTCCTTCTGTTCTTCCAGGCGTTTCTTGAACTCTTCGATCAGCTTGTCCAGACCGCCGAGGGACTGGATCTGCGCGCGTTCCTCGTCGGTCAGCGAGCGCTCGAACTCCTTGCGTAGCCAGTCTTCGGGGATCAGCGCCTGCAAGTGATCGTCGAGCTTTTCCAGGCCATTGAAGTAGGCACCGAACGCGCGGTCGAACTTGTCGAAATGCCGTTCGTCCTTCACCAGGATCGCCCGGGACAAGTAGTAGAACTCGTCCATGTCAGCGAAAGTCACGCGCTGTTTCAGCGCGTTGATCAGGTCGAGCAACTCGCGCACCGACACCGGCACCTTGGCTGCACGCATTTCATTGAACAGGTTGAGCAACATGGCGTCAGCCTCTTAACGGGTGCCGCGACGGCTCATGAACGCCAGGCGCTCAAGCAGTTGCACGTCCTGTTCGTTCTTTACCAGCGCACCGGCCAGCGGCGGGATGGCTTTGGTCGGATCGCGCTCGCGCAGCACGGCTTCGCCGATGTTGTCGGCCATCAGCAGTTTCAGCCAGTCCACCAGCTCGGAGGTCGATGGCTTCTTCTTCAGGCCCGGCACCTTGCGCACGTCGAAGAACACGTCCAGCGCTTCGCTGACCAGATCCTTCTTGATGTCCGGGTAGTGCACATCGACGATTTTCTGCAGGGTGGTGCGGTCGGGGAAGGCGATGTAGTGGAAGAAGCAGCGGCGCAGGAACGCGTCCGGCAGCTCTTTCTCGTTGTTGGAGGTAATGATGATGATCGGACGCTTCTTGGCTTTGATGGTCTCGTCGATCTCGTAAACGTAGAACTCCATCTTGTCGAGTTCTTGCAGCAGGTCGTTGGGGAACTCGATGTCGGCCTTGTCGATTTCGTCGATCAGCAGAATGACGCGTTCTTCGGACTCGAACGCTTCCCAGAGCTTGCCCTTCTTCAGGTAGTTGCGCACGTCGTGGACTTTTTCATTGCCCAGCTGCGAGTCGCGCAGACGGCTGACCGCATCGTATTCGTACAAGCCCTGATGGGCCTTGGTGGTGGATTTGATGTGCCAGGTGATCAGCTTGGCGCCGAACGATTCGGCCAGTTGCTCGGCGAGCATGGTCTTGCCGGTGCCCGGTTCGCCCTTGACCAGCAGCGGCCGCTCCAGGGTGATGGCGGCGTTGACCGCCAGCTTCAGGTCATCGGTGGCGACGTAGGCCTGGGTGCCTTCGAACTTCATCTGCTAATCCTCGAACGGTAACGCCGACCTGAACGGGCAGGGCGGGGGCGAAATAATCGGATGCCCGACTATAACGCGCGGCCCGGTCAACTGTGAACGCAGACGGCTTATTCAGTCTCTGAATGGGGCGTCACATGTTGACTCGGTTTCAGCCGAGGGCCAGTTGAACAAGTGCGCTAACCCGCATCCGGCTTCGGCCGTTCATACCGCGCATTGAACGCCTGGATGAATCCATTGCGCAAAATCTGCAAAAACGCTTCGAATGCGCTGATATCTTGCTGGTGCACGCTGCCGCTGAGTTCGACCCGGGTGGCGAACTGGTTCTTGCCCTGGTTTTTCAGCACGGTTTCGGTGCCACCGACCAATGCTTCCCAGATCGAGCGGAAGATCCCCTTGTTCTTGTTCTCGACATCCTGCTGCCAGTTGAATACGTCGACGTCGCGCAGCAGCGGTTTGATGTAGCCCTTGAGTTGGCCGTTGGTGGCGGCGGCTTCGATGACCACGTCGCCGTGGCCGGCGTTGAAGTCGAATTTGCCGTAGGCCGAGGCGAAGTCGTTCATGCGCTTGAGTTCGATGTCCCGGGCCCGCAGGCGAAATTCGAAGTCTTCGAAGTTGCTCAACGGGTCGAAGGTGGCGCTGGTTTCCAGCGGCGCATGGCCCAACAGCAGGGCTTTGCCTTCGAAGCTAGCGTCACGCTTGCCTTCCTTGTCGACCACGTTGGTCAGGTTGTAAATGCTGGCATCGACATTGGTCGCATTCATGTTTACCGGTGGTTTGGAGTTGAAGTTGCGAAAGCTGATACGGCCATCGTTGATCTGCACCTCGTCGAGGGTGATCGGCAGCAATTTGCTCAACTGCTCGCGCCAGTCGGTGCCTTGACCGGTCTGGGAGCTCTGCTTGTTGGCGCCGCCATCAACGAAGTTCACCTGAGGTTTGAAGAATTTCACCTGCGCCACGACAGCATGGTCATACCAAAGCGAGTGCCAACTGACAGACAGGTCGATAACCGGCGCATCGACGAATGGCACCGGTACCTTGCCGTCGGCCTTGACGATTTTCAGGCCATTGATCTTGTACGCGCCGCGCCAGAGCGCCAGGTCGACGTCGGTGATCTGGCCGCGGTAGTCGCCCATGTTGGCCAGTTTGTCATTCAAGTAATCACGCACGAGGTAGGGCAGGGCGATGTGCAGGGCGACCAGTAATACAACGAGAGTGGCGAAAATCCACAATGGCCAACGGTAGCGACGCTTCATGGCAGCAAATTCCGAACGGTGTAAAGCGATTGACTGCCGCTTGCCGCAGACGTTCGGCCCGACTGGACTGAGAAGGGCAACAGGCTTACCTTGGAGCGCTGAATTCAACGCTGCACAAGGACCCAGCCATGAGCCGTATTTTTGCTGACAACGCCCATTCCATCGGCAACACGCCGCTGGTGCAGATCAACCGCATCGCGCCCCGTGGCGTGACCATTCTGGCCAAGATCGAAGGTCGCAACCCGGGCTACTCGGTCAAGTGCCGGATCGGCGCCAACATGATCTGGGACGCCGAAAGCAGCGGCAAACTCAAGCCGGGCATGACCATCGTCGAGCCGACCTCCGGCAATACCGGCATCGGTCTGGCTTTCGTGGCTGCCGCTCGTGGTTACAAATTGCTGCTGACCATGCCGGCCTCGATGAGTATCGAGCGACGCAAGGTGCTCAAGGCGCTGGGCGCCGAGCTGGTGTTGACCGAGCCCGCCAAGGGCATGAAGGGTGCCATCGAAAAGGCCGCGGAGATCGTTGCCAGCGATGCGGGCAAATATTTCATGCCGGCCCAGTTCGACAACCCGGCCAACCCGGCCATCCACGAAAAAACCACCGGCCCGGAAATCTGGAACGACACCGATGGCGCCGTTGATGTGCTGGTGGCGGGCGTCGGTACCGGCGGAACCATTACTGGTGTGTCGCGGTATATCAAGAATACGGCGGGCAAACCGATTCTGTCGGTGGCAGTGGAACCGGCGTCTTCTCCGGTGATCACCCAGGCGCTGGCAGGCGAAGAAATCAAGCCGAGCCCACACAAGATTCAGGGCATCGGTGCCGGCTTTGTGCCGAAGAACCTTGATCTGTCGATGGTTGACCGGGTCGAGCTGGTGACCGATGACGAGTCCAAGGCCATGGCCCTGCGCCTGATGCAGGAAGAGGGGATCCTGTGCGGGATTTCCTGCGGTGCGGCCATGTCGGTGGCGGTGCGCCTGGCGGAAACCCCGGAAATGCAGGGCAAGACCATTGTCGTGGTGCTGCCCGATTCCGGTGAACGCTATCTGTCGAGCATGTTGTTCAGTGATCTGTTCACCGATCAGGAAAACCAGCAGTAAGTGGCGCGTTGATTCAGGTCAGCCAGGGTTCAGGATTGTTATGTTAAGAAATGCTTTGTTGCGCAATTCTTAACACTGAATCTTGGGTCGGGCGGGTTTTTCCCGGAGCCGGTAGTGTTTATCATGGCCGGCCGCCATCTCGGGCAAATGACATGGCGTGGCGTTGTCTTATTTCAAGGAGTTGTTGATGACCTTTTCGTTAGCCGCCAAGGTGTCGGTGTTGCTGCTGTTTGTGGGCAGCATCCTCTACGTGCATTTGCGCGGCAAGGCGCGTTTGCCGGTGCTGCGTCAGTTCGTCAACCATTCGGCGCTGTTCGCACCCTACAACGCCTTGATGTACCTGTTCTCGGGCGTGCCATCCAAACCGTATCTGGATCGCAGCAAGTTTCCGGAACTGGACGTGTTGCGCGATAACTGGGAAACCATTCGCGACGAGGCCATGCACCTGTTCGACGAGGGCTATATTCGCGCCGCCGAGAAGAACAACGATGCCGGTTTTGGTTCGTTCTTCAAGAAGGGCTGGAAGCGTTTCTACCTCAAGTGGTACGACAAACCGCTGCCATCGGCCGAAACCCTGTGCCCGAAAACCGTGGCGCTGGTCAGTGCCATCCCCAACGTCAAAGGCGCGATGTTTGCGTTGTTGCCGGGGGGCAGTCATTTGAACCCGCACCGCGATCCGTTCGCCGGTTCCCTGCGTTATCATCTGGGCCTGTCGACGCCGAACTCCGACGATTGCCGGATTTTTGTCGACGGTCAGGTCTACGCCTGGCGCGACGGTGAAGACGTGATGTTCGACGAAACCTACGTGCACTGGGTCAAGAACGAAACCGAACAGACCCGGGTGATCCTGTTCTGCGACATCGAACGTCCGCTGAGCAATCGTCTCATGACCCGCATCAACCGCTTCATCAGCGCCTGGCTGGGCCGTGCCACGGCACCGCAGAACCTCGACGACGAGCGCGTCGGCGGGATCAACCAGGCTTACGCGTGGAGCAAGAACTTCAGCGACAAGTTCAGCGGTAAGGTCAAACAGTGGAAACGCCGCAATCCAAAGGCCTACCGCGTGATGCGGCCGGTGCTGGCGGTGGTGGTGCTGACGTTGCTGGGGTATTGGCTGTTTGGTTGAGGCTGGATTTGAAAACATGAAACCGCTCCTTGTGAGCGGTTTTTTATTTTTTCTGAATCAGGGACGGCCCGCCAGCAAGATTGGTTCATCGATGGCGGTGCCGGTTGCAATGATCTGTAAGAGCCGCCTTTGACTGGCTGTCAGCCCCGTCAGATTAGAATCCTCCCTCATTGCATGCGCTTTTTTCTTTCTGGGGGACTTTTTTATTTCTTTGCGCATGTTCCCACCTTGGTTGATCAATATTTGAGCGTTTTTCACAATACTAGGCTCCCTACTGTTTTGACAAGACGGCCCTCGTTATCCAAACCAAAGTCGAGTTGTTCGTAAATTGGTATTGCTCCCTGGAATGGTTCTTGAACCTCGATCAAGCTGCCTCCAATGATGCGGGCGTATTGCTCTATGACCAGAACGGATAACGGTGCAACACGGTTCTTCAATGGATGAGTTTCTGTGGGCCGCCCCTCCAGTCGTACGATTCGAATGCGTTGCCGACTTTTATTCGGGTTGGCAAAGCAAAGTCCGCACAGTTCGGATTCAAACCAGATCGCGATGTCGAGAGCGAGAGGTTCGCGCGATTTCCATCCAATGACTTCTTCCCATGAAAAATGCGGGCTCTCCCAACACTCGAAAGCACTCAGCGCCAACGAGTCGATGGGTTCGAAACGTATTTTCGAAAGGTCAAGTGTTGTGGGGCCAGCCATCTCCAGGTCAGTCTGGAGTTGAGTCGTGGCAAGACGGGCAAGCTTCCTGGCTTGCGATTTATACAACTGATACCGCAGATGATTGCGTTCCCTTGGCATATGATTTCGAGCATTCCATGTCTCCCCATCAGTGGGTGTAGCCGTTGCTCGACAGACTATTCAGCTCTCGTCCACCCGTCGCTGGAGGCCCTTTGCCCAAAACGTTGCAATCCATGTCGCGGGCTGGTTATAGTCGGCGCTCGTGAGTCGCACGACTCACTGTCCAACCCTCCAAAAAAGATCAGCCCAGATGCCTGCATCCCCCATCAACGCGGTAGTCGATTCAGCGGTCAACGCTGGCGTCGTGCCGTGCGGGAATCAGCAGCCTGTGCAGATCAGTCATTACCCTCCACCTGTCAGTAGCACGCCGGTGTGCGCAGTCGTATCACCGCCGGGCGTTGGTGTTTCGGGCTGATCGGCGTTTTCTGCTGACCCCTGTGCCCGCCTGAAAAAACCTACTGAATTTCAGCTTCGGCTGAGTTGGCTATTTGCCTGACTACAGGTGGTATTCATGTTTGTCCTTTCGAAAAAATCCGCGCTCGCGGCCGCGTCCACGAGCCTGTTCGTTCTGCTGTGGAGCAGCGGGGCGATCTTCTCCAAGTGGGGCCTGGCCCACGCTTCACCGTTTGCCTTTCTGCTGATGCGTTTTGTGATTGCGCTGTGCGGACTGGTGGTGCTGGTGCCGTTGCTCAAGTTGAAGTTGCCCAAGGGCGGCAAGCCGATGCTGTACGCGATGGCCACCGGCGTGGTGCTGCTGGGTGCCTATCAGATCTTCTATTTGCTGGCGCTGGACCTGAAGGTCACCCCCGGCGTGATGGCGACCATCATGGGCGTGCAGCCGATCCTTACGGTGGTGATCATGGAGCGGCAGCGCTCGGTGAGCCGGATGTTCGGCCTGGCACTGGGATTGGCCGGTCTGATCATGGTGGTTTATCAAGGCATCGGCCTGGCCGGCATGTCGCTGGCGGGGATGCTGTTCGGTCTGCTCGCGCTGGCAAGCATGACCTTCGGCTCGATCATGCAGAAACGCATCACCGACAATCCCCTCGGTACGCTGCCGGTGCAGTACCTGGCCGGTCTGCTGCTGTGCGGGATATTCGTGCCGTTCCAGCCATTTCACTTCGAGCACAGCACCGGTTTCATCGTGCCGGTGTTGTGGATGGGACTGGTGGTGTCCGTGCTGGCGACGTTGCTGCTGTACCGGCTGATCGCCCGGGGCAATCTGGTGAATGTCACCAGTCTGTTCTATCTGGTGCCGGCCGTGACGGCGGTGATGGATTACCTGATTTTCGGTAATCGCCTGGCCGCGTTAAGCGTACTGGGGATGCTGTTGATCATCGTCGGTCTGGTGTTCGTGTTCCGTAAATCGGCTTAACCGCCGCGCATGAAAAAGGCCCGGGAGGAAACTTCCGGGCCTTTGTGCATCTGCCAATCAGCGGGTGGCGATTTCTGCCGACTTCACCGCCGCGGGTTTCAACACCAGCCACAGCGCAACCGCGATCAACACCCCGCCATACACGTGGGCCATCGACAGCGGTTCATCGAGAAACAGCGCCCCCCACAACACGCCGAACGGCGGAATCATGAAGGTCACGGTCATCGACTTCACCGGCCCGATGGAACTCAGCAGGCGGAAGTAAATGATGTAGGCAAACGCCGTGCAGCCCAGACCCAGGCCCAGCAGCGACAGCCAGACATTCCAGCCACCCCAGCTCACCGGCGGCGCAGTGATGACGCTGTAACCGAACAGCGGCAACAGAAACAGGGTCGCACCGAGCATGCTGCCCAGCGCCGACAGACGACTGTCGAGCCCGCCGGCCTGATCCAGCCAGCGTCGGGCAAGGAACCCGGCGAAGCCATAGCAGGTCGTTGCGAGCAGGCAGGCCACCGCGCCCATCAGCAGGTGCAGATCGAACGCGACCGGGCCGGCGCGGGTCAGCACGCCCACCCCGAGCAGACCGAGGAACACGCCGGCGAGTTTGGCCAGCGTGAGTTTTTCACTGAAGAACAATCCGCCGATCAACACCCCCATCAATGGCGTGGTGGCGTTGAAGATCGCCGAATACCCGGCGGGCAGAACCTGAGCGGCGACGGAGTACATGGTTGCCGGGAGGCCCGAGTTGATAACACCCAGCAGCATCACGGTCTTGAGTTTGCCTTTGAAATCCCAGCTGATGCGCATCAGACCGAGGATCACCAGCAGGCCGACGGCGGCAATCGAAACGCGGAAGAATCCGGTCGGAACCGTACCGATCGCGGGAGCGATGATGCGCATGAACAGGAAGCTTGCGCCCCAGATGGCAGCCAGCGACAACATGCGGAAAATATCGACAGGGCTCACGGGCCACTCCTTCCTTGATCGGGACGAGAGTGTTGCCGAGGGCCCCGGCGATGGCAACCGTTAATCAGGCATTTAATGTTCTGATCAGATCACGAAACGCGTCACTAGGCCGTTGAGGTCGACGGCCAGCCGCGACAGTTCCTGACTGGCGGCAGACGTCTGGGTTGCTCCGGCAGCGGTCTGGGTCGACAGATCGCGGATGGTCACCAGGTTCTCGTCGACTTCCCGGGCCACCAGCGCCTGTTGCTCGGCGGCGCTGGCGATGACCAGATTGCGCTGGTTGATCTGCGAGATCGACGCGGTGATTTTCTCCAGTGCATGGCCGGCGCTGTTGGCACGGCGCAGGGTTTGGCTGGCCTGCTCGGCGCTGTTTTGCAATGCATCGACGGTGGCTCCGGTGCCTTGCTGGATGCTGCTGATCATCAGCTCGATTTCTTCGGTGGAGTTCTGCGTGCGCTGGGCCAGCGAGCGAACCTCGTCGGCGACTACCGCAAACCCGCGTCCGGCCTCACCGGCCCGCGCCGCTTCAATGGCGGCGTTCAGGGCCAACAGATTGGTCTGCCCGGCGATGCCGCGAATCACCTCCAGAACCTTACTGATGTCCTGGGCCTGAGTCGCAAGGCCCTCGGCCTGTTCGGAGGCGCCGAGCACGGCGCTGACCAGTTCCTGAATCGAACTGATGGTCTCACTGACCTGCACATGCCCGTGCTTGCTGTCCTCGTTCGAGGCTTCGGACGCCTCGGCGCTGGACACCGCATTGGCGGCCACTTCATCGACCGCCGTGCTCATTTCAGTGACCGCCGTGGCGGCTTGCTCGATCTGGTCGTTCTGCTGTTGCAGGCCGCGGGTGCTCTGTTCCATCACCGAACTCATTTCCTCGGCGGCGGAGGCCAGTTGTTGGGCCGACTCGCTGATGCCGCGAATGGTCGAGCGCAGATTGCCCTGCATTTCGGCCAGCGCCGTGAGCAACTGCGCCGCTTCGTCCCGGCCGTCGCTGTCGATGCGACCGCTGAGGTCTCCCGAAGCAATTCGCCGTGCCACGTTCAGCGCCTGATTGATCGGCGCGGTGATGCTGCGTGTCAGCAGCCAGGCCAGCAGTAACGTGGCAATCAGGGCGATGACGATGATCGTGGCGACAATCCACAGCGCCTGCTGATACATCGCCGCTGCGGACTTGGCCGCGGCATCCGCGCCCTGCTGATTGAGGGTGATCATCTGCTCCAGGGTTTTGTCGAGCACCGTGCCCTGCGGCGCCAGTTCATTGTTCAGGCGCGTGTAGGCCTGTTCGTTCTGTCCGGCGTCGATCTGTTTGATGATCTGGTCGAGGATGCTCAAGTACTTGGCCGTATCGGCGCTCAGACCTTCCAGCATCGTCTGTTCCTGATCGCTGGTGATCAGGGCTTTGTGGTCGTCGAGGCGCTTGAGCAGTTCCTGGCGTTGCACGGTAAGCAGGCCCTTGCTGCGTTCGCGAACGGCCGCCTGAGTGCTGGTGATCAGGCGCAGGGATTCGAGACGGATGCTGGCGATGTTAGCCGCTGTGTCATGGATGCTTTCGATGCTGGGCATCCACGACTCCTCGATCACCGCCGCGCTCTCGCGCAGGGTTTTCATCTGGCCCAGCCCGAACAGGCCGACCACCACCAGCAGACTGGCCAGAACGGCAAAACACAAACTGGCGCGCAAACCGATACGCAGATTCCGGATAGACATCAATGTGCTCCTTAGGATGAGAGAGAGGATGTCCTCGTGAACCGAGGATCTTGTTGTGAGGCGGGTAATGGCGGGGTGTATATCAAAGTGCCATCATCTTGGTAAGGCCGGACTGATATTCGAGGCCGCACGAAGTCGGCAGGCGTGGTCAATCAGGGAAAGCCGCGAACTAGAGATGTCGCTGAGCAATTGGATCCCAACCCCAACGAAACCGCGGGCTGGCGCCGGGATGGTCAGAGAGCGGTGCGAGACGTTAATTGACCAAACGGTCGATTAAAAAAACTTTGATAAAAACTGTGTCGCTGTACAACCCGGTCGAGGATTTGGCAGAAATTGCGCTTCTCCTGCGCCCGCTTCCGTGGCTAAGCTCAGGCCTTCGAGCACAGATTCTCCAATTCCCGCAGAGGTCTCATCTATGCCGCAGCAATGGCCAGCCACCGAAATCGCCCGCCTGATCCTCGATGGCTTTGACGATTACCGCGAGCATTTCCGGCGAATCACCGACGGCGCCCGGGAGCGCTTCGAGCAGGCCCGCTGGCAGGACACGCAAACGGCGTCGGCCGCGCGGATCAACCTCTACGAAGAAAAGGTCGGTGAAACCGTCGCCCGCCTGCGCGAATATTTCGAGCCGGACACCTTGATGGACATCACCTGCTGGCCACTGGTGAAAAGCGCCTACATCAGCATCATCGACCTGCGTTTTGACGATGAGCTGTCCGAGACCTGGTACAACTCGATTTTCTGCAGCCTGTTCAGCCACGACCTGATCAGCGACGGTTGCATGTTCATCCACACGACGCGCCCGAGCCTGCGCCGGGCACGAGCCGCGCAAACACGCACCTATAAACCGCAAGGGCAGATATCGGGCATGCTCGCGAGCATCTTTGCCGATTACCGCTTCAGCGAGGCCTATGCCGATCTGCCCGGCGACTTGCAGCGTCTGGAAGCGCAACTGCGCGAGAATCTGCCGGACTGGGTGTGCAAGGATCCAGAGCTGAGCGTCGAGCTGTTTTCCTCGGTGCTGTACCGCAACAAGGGTGCGTACCTGGTCGGGCGCATCTACACCAACGACGATCAATGGCCGCTGGTGATTCCGCTGCTGCACCGCGAGGGACGCGGGATTCAGATCGACGCATTGATCACCGACGAAGCGGAGGTGTCGATCATCTTCTCCTTCACCCGTTCGTATTTCATGGTTGATGTGCCGGTGCCGGCGGAGTTCATCGGATTCCTCAAGCGTATCCTGCCGGGCAAGCACATCGCCGAGCTGTACACCTCGATCGGCTTCTACAAGCACGGCAAGTCCGAGTTCTACCGTGCCCTGATCAATCACCTGGCCAACACCGACGACCAGTTCATCATGGCGCCTGGCGTGCGTGGCATGGTCATGAGCGTGTTCACGTTGCCGGGCTTCAACACCGTGTTCAAGATCATCAAGGACCGCTTCTCGCCGTCGAAAAACGTCGACCGCGCCACGGTGATCGAGAAGTATCGACTGGTAAAAAGCGTCGACCGCGTCGGGCGCATGGCCGATACGCAGGAATTCGCCGACTTCCGTTTTCCCCTGAGCAAGTTCGAGCCGGCGTGCCTGGCGGAATTGCTGGAAGTTGCGCCGTCCACGGTGTCGCTGGAAGGTGAAACCGTACTGATCCGCCACTGCTGGACCGAGCGCCGGATGACGCCGCTGAACCTCTACCTCGACAATGCCAGTGAAGCCCAGGTGCGCGAAGCACTGGAAGACTATGGCCTGGCGATCAAGCAACTGGCGGCAGCCAACATCTTCCCGGGCGACATGCTGCTGAAGAACTTTGGTGTCACCCGCCATGGTCGGGTGGTGTTCTACGACTACGACGAAATCTGTTTCCTCACCGAAGCCAATTTCCGCCACATCCCGGCACCGCGCACGCCGGAGGACGAAATGGCCTCCGAGCCGTGGTACTCGATCGGGCCGCTGGACGTTTTTCCCGAAGAGTTTCCGCCGTTTCTGTTTGCCGATACCAAGCAGCGCAAACTGTTCGATCAGTTGCATGGCGAGTTGTACAACGCCGATTACTGGAAGGGACTGCAGGAGGCGATCAGGGCCGGGAAAGTGATCGATGTTTTCCCTTACCGTCGTAAAGGCCTCGATAACGAATAACCTGTTACTGATCGTTCCCAGGCTCTGCGTGGGAACGATCACAGTCAGGCGTAAATCTGCGACAATCGCGTCCTTGCGCCACTAGACGACCGAATTGCGTACCCGATGACCGACGAATCGCCCTCCATCGACAAACTGCTGAAAAACCTCGATCACGCCATGCTCGCCGACCGCCACCGGCTGCGGCGGCAATTGCTTGAGCTGCGCAAGAAACCCGACGAGGCCAAGCTGGCCCAGTGGGTGGCGCGCATGCAGGCGTCCTGCGATCAGGTGCTGGCGCGCAAGGCCAGCCTGCCGGTGATCCGTTACGACGACAGCCTGCCGATTGCGGCCAAGCGTGACGAAATCAAAAAGGCGCTGGAAAAGCATCAGGTGCTGATCATCGCCGGCGAAACCGGCTCGGGTAAAACCACTCAGTTGCCGAAAATCTGCCTGGAGATCGGTCGCGGCCAACAGGGCCTGATCGGTCACACCCAGCCTCGCCGGATCGCGGCGCGCAGTGTGGCCAGCCGGGTTGCCGAGGAGCTCGGCACGCCGCTGGGCGCGCTGGTCGGCTATCAGGTGCGCTTTGAAGATCAGAGCGATTCCAACACCCTGATCAAGTTGATGACCGACGGCATCCTGCTGGCGGAAACCCAGAACGACCGCTACCTCGAACGCTACGACACAATCATCGTCGACGAAGCCCACGAACGCAGTCTGAACATCGATTTCCTGCTCGGTTACCTGAAAACCCTGCTGCCGCGTCGCCCGGACCTGAAAGTCATCATCACCTCGGCGACCATCGATCTGGAGCGCTTTTCCAAGCACTTTGACGATGCGCCGATTGTCGAAGTGTCCGGCCGCACCTTCCCGGTGGAAACCTGGTATCGCCCGCTGACCCTGGAGCAGGACGAGGAGGGCAACCGCGTCGAAGATGACCTGACCGTAGATCAGGCGATCCTCGCCACCCTCGACGAAATCGCCGCGTATGAACGCAGCGAACGCCGCAGTCCTGGCGATGTGCTGGTGTTCCTGCCCGGCGAGCGCGAGATTCGCGACGCCGCCGACATGCTGCGCAAGGCCCAGCTCAAGCACACCGAAATCCTGCCGTTGTACGCGCGCCTGTCGCCGGCCGAACAACAGCGGATCTTCCAGTCGCATCCGGGACGTCGCGTGGTGCTGGCGACCAACGTTGCCGAAACCTCGTTGACCGTGCCGGGCATCCGGTACGTGATCGACAGCGGCACTGCGCGCATCAGCCGCTACAGCTATCGCGCCAAGGTCCAGCGCCTGCCGATCGAAGCGATCTCCCAGGCCAGCGCCAACCAGCGTAAAGGTCGCTGCGGCCGGGTCGAGCCGGGCATCTGTGTGCGCTTGTACAGCGAAGAGGATTTCCTCGGTCGTCCGGAATTTACCGATCCGGAAATCCTGCGCACCAACCTCGCGGCGGTTATTTTGCAGATGCTCCATCTGCGCCTCGGCGAGATCACCGCGTTCCCGTTCATCGAGCCGCCGGACGGCAAGGCGATCAGCGACGGTTTCAACCTGCTGCAAGAATTGTCGGCGGTGGATCGCAACAATCAGTTAACCCCGCTTGGTCGTCAACTGGCGCGCCTGCCGGTGGACCCGCGCATGGGCCGCATGCTGCTCGAAGCGGCGAAGCTCGGCAGTTTGCAGGAAGTGCTGATCGTCGCCAGCGCCATGTCGATTCAGGACCCGCGCGAGCGTCCGCCGGAGCGTCAGCAGGCGGCTGACCAGGCCCACGCGCAGTGGAAGGACGCCGATTCGGACTTTGCTGCTCTGGTCAATCTGTGGCGCGGTTTTGAAGAGCAGCGCCAGGCGCTGACGGCGAGCCCGCTGCGTAACTGGTGCCGCAAGAATTTCCTCAACTACCTGCGCTTGCGCGAGTGGCGCGATTCCCATCGTCAGTTGAGCCTGATCTGCCGCGACTTGCAGCTGAGCCTGAATAAGGAGCCGGCGGATTATCCGAAACTGCACAAAGCGGTGCTGGTCGGCCTGCTCAGCCAGATCGGCCAGAAAACCGAAGACGGCGATTACCTTGGCGCCC
The DNA here is from genome assembly GCF_002113215.1 of Pseudomonas sp. B15(2017). Taxonomy (NCBI): domain Bacteria; kingdom Pseudomonadati; phylum Pseudomonadota; class Gammaproteobacteria; order Pseudomonadales; family Pseudomonadaceae; genus Pseudomonas; species Pseudomonas sp. B15(2017). Next base: position 57,995 of record NZ_NEJZ01000016.1, on the reverse strand, counting down.
GTCAGCGGCGGTTCTGGATTCATCCGTCGTCGGGCATCGGCAAGAAGCGCCCGCAGTGGGTAATGACCGCCGAACTGGTGGAAACCACCAAGCTGTACGCGCGCATGGTGGCGAAGATCGACGCCGACTGGATCGAGCCGCTGGCCAGGCACCTGATCAAGAAGAACCACTTCGAACCGCACTGGGAGAAGAAACGCGGCCAGGTCGTCGCGTTCGAACAGATCACTCTGTTCGGGCTGATCGTGGTCGGCCGGCGACCGGTGCATTACGGCCCGGTGGATCCGGTGGTTTCGCGGGAGCTGTTTATCCGTGAAGGCCTGGTACGGGGCGAGATTCAGTCACGGGCCAAATGCCTGAGCGCCAACAAGCAATTGCTCGAACAGCTCGACGAACTGGAAGCAAAGGCCCGCCGGCGGGACATTCTGGCCGACGAAGAAACCCTTTACGCGTTCTACGACGCGCGACTGCCGGCGGAGATTCACCAGACCGCAACGTTCGACAGTTGGTATCGGGTCAACAGCCAGAAAGACCCGCAGTTGCTGATCATGCGCGAGGAAGACGTGCTGGCGCGCGAAGCCAGTGAAGTCACCGCGCAGCATTACCCGGACACCCTGCACATCGGCGATCTGGAACTGGCCCTGAGTTATCACTTCGAACCGAACCACCCGCGTGACGGCGTGACCCTGCGGGTGCCGGCGCCGCTGTTGCCGATGCTGCCGCCGGAACGTCTGGAATGGCTGGTGCCGGGGCTGATCCAGGCCAAGTGCATTGCGCTGGTGCGCAACCTGCCCAAGGCCTTGCGCAAAAACTTCGTGCCGGTACCGGACTTCATCAAGGCCGCGCTGCAACGCATGACCTTTGCCGAAGGTTCGTTACCGCAGGCGCTGGGCCGTGAACTGCTGCGCATGACCGGCGCGCGGGTCAGCGACGAAGCCTGGGCCGAAGCGGCGCAGCAGGTTGAAAGCCATTTGCGGATGAACCTGGAAATCGTCGATGGCCAAGGCAAGTTCCTCGGCGAAGGGCGGGATCTGGCGGAGCTGACCGCGCGTTTCGCTGAAGCCAGCCAGGCTGCTTTGGCCGTGCCGCAGAGCGCGAAGAGCCAGCAACCGGTGGAGGCCAAGGTCTTCGCGCCGGTGGCGGAAAAGACTCAGCAGAAGATCGCCGGGCTGTCGATGACGGTGTATCCGGCGCTGGTGGAAGAGGGCGGCACGGTCAAGGAAGGGCGCTTCTCGACCCCAGCCGAAGCCGAATTCCAGCACCGCCGCGCCTTGCAGCGCCTGCTGATGCAGCAACTGGCTGAACCTGCGAAGTTCCTGCGCGGCAAGTTGCCGGGCCTGACCGAACTGGGCCTGCTGTACCGCGAACTGGGTCGGGTCGATGCGCTGGTGGAAGACATTCTGCTGGCCAGCCTCGACAGCTGCATTCTCGATGGCGAAGACCCGTTGCCACGTGACGGCGCCGGGCTGGCGGCACTGGCTGAGCGCAAACGCGGCAACTGGACCGAGCACGCCGAGCGGGTGGCACGCCTGACCCTGGAAATCCTCAAGCTCTGGCACGGTCTGCAAAAGCGCTTCAAGGGCAAGATCGATCTGGCCCAGGCGGTAGCGCTTAACGACATCAAGCAGCAGCTCAGTCATCTGGTGTATCCGGGCTTCGTCCGGGAAACACCGATGGTGTGGCTCAAGGAGCTGCCGCGTTACCTGAAAGCGGTCGAACAGCGTTTCGAGAAGCTGGGCGCGCAGGTGCAGAAGGATCGAGTGTGGAGCGGCGAACTTGCCGGGCTCTGGACGCAATACCAGACCCGCGTCGCCAAACATGCACAGGAAGGCAAACGTGATCCGCAGCTTGAGCTGTATCGCTGGTGGCTGGAGGAGTATCGGGTTTCGCTGTTTGCCCAGCAGTTGGGAACGAAAGTGCCGATCTCCGACAAACGGCTGAACAAGCAGTGGAGCCAGGTAGAACCCTAGCGAGTGCCTGATCGCTCCCACGCTCTGCTTGGTAGCGCTTCCACGGACGCTCTGCGTCCGCTTTTGGGACGCGGAGCGTCCCTGGCTGCATTCCCACGCAGAGCGTGGGAACGATCAGCAAAAGGCGCCAAAAGCCAAGGTTTATGGCAAACTTCGCGCCTATAAACGCCGGCCCCGCGGTTTTGAGCCTTCTCAACCGCGGGCGAGGTCGGAATAAAGCGATGCCAGGTTTTTGTGTCCCTTGATACGGGAATGGACCCTTTGCGTGTTGGCACGTCGGTGCCAGCATTTTCTGACTGAACAGATTAGAGAAACGACCATGCATAACGTCGTCATCAGCGGCACCGGCCTGTATACCCCGGCCAACAGCATCTCCAACGAAGAGCTGGTGCAGTCTTTCAATACCTATGTCGCCCAGTTCAACGCGGACAACGCCGAGGCCATCGCCAGCGGTGAAGTCCAGGCCCTGACCGAGTCCAGCGCCGCGTTCATCGAAAAAGCTTCCGGCATCAAGAGCCGCTTTGTCATGGACAAGGACGGCATCCTCGACCCTGCGCGCATGACGCCACGCCTGCCGGAGCGTTCCAACGACGAATGGTCGGTGCTCTGCCAGATGGCCATCGGCGCTGCCGAACAAGCCCTGCAACGTGCCGGAAAGACCGCCGCCGACATCGACGGCGTGATCGTCGCCTGCTCCAACCTGCAGCGCGCCTACCCGGCGATCGCCATCGAAGTCCAGGAAGCGCTGGGCATCCAGGGTTTCGGTTTCGACATGAACGTTGCCTGCTCCTCGGCGACCTTCGGCATCCAGCAAGCGGCCAACACCGTGCAACTGGGCCAGGCCCGGGCGATCCTGATGGTCAACCCGGAAGTCTGCACCGGTCACCTGAATTTCCGTGACCGCGACAGCCACTTCATCTTCGGTGATGCCGCCACTGCCGTGATCATCGAGCGTGCCGATCTGGCAACGTCGAAACATCAGTTCGACGTGGTCAGCACCAAACTGCTGACCAAGTTCTCCAACAACATCCGCAACAACTTCGGCTTCCTCAACCGCGCAGCTGAAGAGGGCATTGGCGCCCGCGACAAACTGTTCGTGCAGGAAGGCCGCAAGGTGTTCAAGGACGTCTGCCCGATGGTGGCCGAGCTGATCGGCGAGCATCTGGAAGAGAACAAGCTCAACGTCGGTGACGTGAAGCGCTTCTGGCTGCACCAGGCCAACCTGAGCATGAACCACTTGATCGTGCGCAAGCTGCTGGGCCGCGAAGCCACCGAAGAAGAAGCCCCGGTGATTCTCGACACCTACGCCAACACCAGCTCCGCCGGTTCGGTGATCGCGTTCCACAAATATCAGGACGATCTGGCGGCCGGTTCGCTGGCGGTACTGAGCTCGTTCGGTGCCGGTTACTCGATCGGCAGCGTGATTCTGCGCAAACGTTGAGTGGACTCGTTCATGTCCTCTTAATCGCGCTAATCTTTCCTGCATCCGAATCAGCGAGAACGCTGTAACTTTCGGAGACTGCGGCAGGACGTCGCTTCAAGCGACCTCCTGCCGCAATCATTTTCGGGCGGGGAAAAGGGGATTGATGGATGGCGGTTGACGACACACAACTGCTCGAACGGTTGTTGGCAGGCGAACAGAAAGCCTTCAAGGAACTGGTCAGTACCTATCAAAGCCCCATGCGCGCGGTGGCCTACGCGATTGTCGGCCAGCGCCATGTCGAAGAGGTGGTACAGGACGCGTGGCTGTCGGTGGTGCGCAATATCGGCCGTTTCGAGGGGCGCTCCAGCCTCAAGACCTGGTTGCTGACCATCACTGCCAACTCGGCCAAGAGCCGCTACAAACTCAATCGTCGCGAAGTGTTGCTGGATGATCTGCCGTCACCCCACGGCACCATCGACGACGATCGTTTTTCTCCCGGCGACGGCCACTGGCTGGTCGCACCATTCGCCTGGCACCAGGACACACCCGAAGCGCTGCTGACCGAAGGCGAGCTGCGTGAGTGCCTTGAGCACACGCTGTCGAGCCTGTCGCAATTGCAAAGCAGCGTGCTGTCGCTTCGTGAGCGGCAGGGCCTGGAGCTGGAGGAAATCTGTAATCTTCTGGAGATCTCGCTCTCCAATGTCCGCGTGCTGCTGCATCGGGCACGCTTGAAGGTCTTCGCGACCGTGGAGCATTTTGAGGAGACCGGCGAATGTTGACGTGCAAGGAGCAAGTAGCGCGGTCCAGCGATTATCTCGATGGCCAATTGAGCTTTCGCGAAAAACTGATGGTGCGTCATCACCTGATGTTCTGCCGCAATTGCCGGCGTTTCATTCGCCAAATGCGTTTGATGCAGGCGACGTTACGGGCGATGCCGCAGAAGCCGGAAGAGGGCGTGGACGCGCTGGCCGAGCAGTTGGCTGAGCTGCGGCGCAAGCATCGATCCTGAAAACACAGGCTGGCGCGGCCGCAGCGAACGGATGATGGGGATCGCTGCGGCCGCGCCAGTCTGTTGAAGCCTCTTCAAACGATGGAACCTAAGGCACAGCCCATCGTTTGAAGTCTGTTGCCGGGTTGCTTAGAACTTCGCTTCCGCGTCCAGCTGCAGGGTGTTGGTGTCTGCATCACGCTGGGTACGGCTGGAGAAGTCGGCCTTGGTCAGGAAGTAAGTCGCACCGATGGCGAAGTTCTTGTCGATGTCGTAACCGACCTTGAACTTGTGGCCACGGGAGCCGGTGGTGCCGTTGGCGAAGTCCGAATCGGTGAAGGCACCGACCACAGCGTTGCGCTGCACGTCACGATAGTTGTAGTCGAGGTTCAGGCCGAAGACTTTCGACTTGGCACCCACCAGCCATGCGGTGTCCTGATCGGTCACTGCATCGTTGTTTTTCACGTACTGACCGTAGAACGACAGCGGCATTGGCAGGCCACCGATGTCGACCTGGCTGAAGCCTTCGTACAGCCGGAATTCGTTGTTCGCCGAGTTGCCGTTGACGGCCAGGGCGCATGGCGTGGAGGTACCGGTGCAACGGCTGTCTTCGTCGTTCTGGTAGGCGTAGACGCTGCCGCCCAGGGTCAGTTTCAGGTTGTCGGTGATGGCGAAGCGGCTACCCAGCTGGCCGGCGGTCAGGCGCAGGTCGTGACGGAATTGCACGCCGTCGCCGTCGACGTTGTCCTTGAGGTTGTAGTTACCCAGGCTGCCGAACAGCTCGACGCTGCTGCCCAATGGATACTTGTAGGTAACGGCCAGACCTTCCGGGTTGATGTCGCTGTCCCAGATCACGTCGCCCATGCTCACCCACGGTTGCAGCATCTTGCCGCCGATGATGTGCAGGTTCTTGATCTGGTCCGGGTGGTAGTCGATGTAGCCGAGGTCGAGCCAGATCTGCTTCTTGTCGAAGTAGTTGTCCTGGTCCTGGTTGGTCGAACGGGCGTCGTCGCCGCCGCCGGTGGCGATACGGATGCCGGTGTCGACTTGCGGGTTGATCTCGGTGTAGGCGCCCAGACGGGCACGAATGCGCTGGCGATCCTTGTCGCGGCCACCGTTGTTCGGTTCGCCGTCGATCTTGATGGTCTCCTGACGAATACGCACGTCGCCCTTGAACTGGGTCTTGGCGGCCCAGGCCAGTTTCTGGTCGAAACTGCTGAGCTCGTTGGTTTTCTTCGCGGTCGCCGCGATTTGCTCGTTGGTCTCTTGCTGCGCCTGCTGCGCGATTTGCTGGGCCTTCTGATCCTTGGCCAGTTCTGTTTGCAGTTCAACGTACTGCGCCTGGGAAATAGAACCGTTAGCCTTGAGCATGTCGAGCAGTTTGGCGTCGACTGCGGCACTGGCCGGTACACTCATGGCCAGCAACAGGCCACCGCACAGGGCCGCCGCAGTTTTCGTGGAAGCAAGACGCATAGCAATCTCCGAAGATGAGAGGGGATGGCTGAACCATCCTGGGCACAACCGACGGTTTGACGGTCGGAAAACAGTGTCCGGGTAGAACCCGGCGCTCTAAAAACAGGCGCCAGTATCGCGATGGTTTATGACAGAGCAGTGGCGCGATGATGGCAGGTTGATGACGATGCAAAACTGCCGTGAACTATTGAGCTAGAGCGCTGTCGCGCATTTGGTCGTGTGCAAGGCCAGGCCGATCAGCGATACTCGCCGGGCGTTCACGTCCGAAAGTGGAGAGGAAAATGCCGCTGCAACGTCTGCACAAACTGTCGGAAATTCCTGCGTCCGACTGGGATGTTCTGGTACCGCAAAACCAGCCGTTTCTGCGCCATGCCTTTCTGGCTTCGCTGGAGGACAGCGGCAGCGTCGGCCCGCACACGGGCTGGCAGGCGGAGCATCTGCTGCACGTTGAAGCGGGGCGCGTGATCGCGGCGCTGCCCGGTTATCGCAAGTGGCACTCCTATGGCGAATACGTGTTCGATCACGGCTGGGCCGATGCCTGCGCCCGGGCCGGCATCGATTACTACCCCAAGTTCTTGAGCGCCGTGCCGTTCAGCCCGGTCAGCGGTCCACGGTTGTTGGCGGCAAATGTCGAGGACGGATTCGAACTGCTCAAGAGCCTGCCGGGCTATCTGGAAATCGAAGAGCTCTCCAGCGCCCACATCAATTTCACCGACGCGTTCACCGATGCCGCCATGGCCGGGCAGCCGGGCTGGCTGCAACGCATCGGCTGTCAATATCACTGGCAGAATCGCGGCTACCGCGACTTTCAGGACTTCCTCGACGTACTCGCCTCGCGCAAGCGCAAACAGATGCGCAAGGAGCGCGAGCAAGTGGCGGGGCAGGGCTTCGAGTTCGAATGGCTGGAGGGGCGCGAGCTGGACGAGGCGCAGTGGGATTTTGTCTACGCCTGCTATGCCAACACCTACGCAGTGCGCCGGCAGGCGCCGTACCTGACCCGGGAATTCTTCAGTCTGCTGGCCGAGCGCATGCCGGAATCGATTCGCGTGGTGCTGGCCCGGCAAGGCTCACGGCCGGTGGCGATGGCGTTCAGTCTGGTGGGCGGCGACAGTTTTTACGGACGCTATTGGGGATGCCTCGCCGAGTTCGACCGGCTGCATTTCGAGACCTGTTTCTACCAGGGCATGGACTATGCGATTGCCCAGGGTTTTCAGCGTTTCGATGCCGGTGCCCAGGGCGAGCACAAACTGATTCGAGGCTTTGAACCAGTGATCACCCATTCCTGGCATTACCTGCGCCATCCCGGTCTGAAAGCTGCGGTCAAAGACTTCCTGCACCAGGAGCGCGCCGGTGTTCTGGCCTATGCCGAAGAGGCGAGGAACGCCTTGCCGTATCGGCAAGCCTGATCCTCGCCGGCACCCTCAGCTGTCTTCCTTGCCGAGCCAGCGATAGAGCACGCCGCCGACCACCGCACCGAGCAGCGGCGCGACCCAGAACATCCACAGCTGCGCGATAGCCCAGCCGCCAACCATCAGCGCCGGTCCCGTGCTGCGGGCCGGGTTGACCGACGTGTTGGTGACCGGAATCGAGATCAGGTGGATCAGCGTCAGGGCCAGGCCGATGGCGATCGGTGCCAGTCCTGCCGGGGCGCGCTTGTCGGTGGCGCCGAGGATGATCACCACGAACATGGCGGTCATTACCAGTTCGGTGACGAAGCCTGCGGCCATCGAATACTTGCCCGGCGAGTGCTCGCCATAACCGTTGGAGGCCAGGCCGTTGGCGACTTCGAAGCCTTCCTTGCCACTGCCGATGTAGACAATCAGCGCCGCCGCGAGAGTCGCCCCGATCACCTGGGCGATGATGTAGGCGGGCAACTCCTTGGGCGGGAATCGACCGCCAACGGACAGTCCGACCGACACCGCCGGGTTGAGGTGGCAGCCGCTGATGTGGCCGATGGCAAATGCCATGGTCAAGACCGTCAGCCCAAACGCCAGGGCGACCCCCAGCACGCCGATTCCCAATGGTGAAGACGCGGCGATTACCGCACTGCCGCAACCGCCCAAAACCAACCAGAACGTACCCAACAACTCAGTAACTGAACGTTTGAACAGAGACATGAGAGAGTCCTTGATAGACGTGCTATCGAGACTGGATCGAGTGGTGCTTCCCTGCAGATTTACGACAGGTTCCGTTCCGGAGCCTTGGCTCAGTACAGCAGGGTTTGGGCGGATTTCCAGCAGGCGATAAAAAACCGCCAGGGCCCGTGGTTAAAGGGCTCTGGCGGTTTTATCTCACGTTGATCGTTCCCACGTCGAGGCGTCGAACCGTCCGCGTGGGAACGATCAGAAGCGCGGTTCAGTCGATGCCGACAAACCCTCCCGTCTGGTGCGCCCACAACCGCGCATACAGGCCGCGATGGGCCAGCAGTTCGGCGTGGGTGCCGCTTTCGGCGATCTTGCCGTTTTCCAGCACCACCAGTCGGTCCATGCGGGCAATGGTCGAGAGGCGGTGGGCGATGGCGATCACGGTCTTGCCCTGCATCAGGGTTTCCAGGCTCTCCTGGATCGCGGCTTCGACTTCCGAGTCCAGCGCCGAGGTCGCTTCGTCCATGATCAGGATCGGCGCGTCCTTGAGCAGCACCCGCGCAATCGCGATCCGCTGACGCTGACCACCGGACAGTTTCACCCCGCGTTCGCCTACATGCGCGTCGAATCCGGTGCGTCCTTCGGCGTCCGTCAGCAGCGGGATGAACTCATCGGCGCGGGCCTTGCGCACTGCTTCCCAGAGCTCGGCGTCGGTGGCGTCGGGCTTGCCGTACAGCAAGTTGTCGCGGATCGAGCGGTGCAGCAGCGAGGTGTCCTGAGTGATCATGCCGATCCGTGCGCGCAGGCTTTCCTGGCCAACTTCGGCGATGTTCTGGCCGTCGATCAGGATCCGCCCGCCTTCGACGTCATAGAGGCGCAGCAGCAGGTTGACCAAAGTCGATTTGCCGGCGCCGGACGGGCCGATCAAACCGATTTTCTCGCCCGGTTTGATGGTCAGGTTAAGGTCGCCGATGATGCCTTTCTTCTTGCCGTAGTGAAAATCCACGTGCTCGAAACGCACTTCGCCACGGGCCACGGCCAGCGGTTTGGCCTGCTCCCGGTCGGTGACGCTGACCGGTTGCGAGATGGTCTGCAGACCATCCTGAACCATGCCGATGTTTTCGAAGATCCCGGTGACCACCCACATGATCCAGCCGGACATGTTGACGATGCGGATCACCAGGCCAGTGGCCAGGGCGATCGCGCCGACGCTGATCAGCGATTGCGTCCACAGCCACAGGGCCAGCGCCGTGGTGCCGACGATCAGCAGGCCGTTCATGGTGGTGATCGCCACGTCCATGCTGGTGACCACGCGGCCGGCCATTTGGGCTTTTTCAGTCTGTTCCTGGATCGCCTCGCGGGCGTAATGCTGTTCGAAATTGGTGTGGGCGAACAGCTTCAAGGTGGCGATATTGGTGTAGCCGTCGACGATCCGGCCCATCAGTTTCGAGCGCGCATCGGAGGCTTCCACCGAGCGGTCCTTGACCCGTGGCACGAAGTAATAGAGCGCGCCGATGTAGGCGGCGATCCACGTCAGCAGCGGAATCATCAGGCGCCAGTCCGCCTCGGCGAACAGCACCAGCGAACTGATCGCGTAGATCAGCACATGCCATAACGCATCCACCGCCTGCACGGCTGAATCGCGCAGCGAGTTGCCGGTCTGCATGATGCGCTGGGCAATGCGTCCGGCGAAGTCGTTCTGGAAGAAATTCAGGCTCTGCTTGAGCACGTAGCTGTGGTTCTGCCAGCGAATCATGCTGGTCATGCTCGGGCTCAGGGTCTGGTGCACCAGCATGTCGTGCAGGGCCAGGAACAAAGGGCGAAGGAGCAATGCCACCACCGCCATCCACGCCAGTTCGGCGCCATGCACTTTGAAGAAATCGACGTTGGGCGTGCCCTGGGCGAGGTCGATGATGCGGCTCAGGTAACTGAACAGCGCCACTTCGATCAATGCACCGAACAGGCCGACGATCAGCAGGGCGGCGAAACTCGGCCAGACCTGCTTCAGGTAATAGGTATAGAAGGGCAGAACGCGGTCCGGCGGGGATGCAGTCGGGGCATCGCGGAATATGTCGATCAGTTGTTCGAAACGGCGATAGAGCATCAGATAACCGCCCGGAGCACGGGCTCTCCTTTTATCAGTGTGAGCGGCGTGACATCAGGTCAGCGCCGCTCGATATGCCCTGTAAAGCTTAGTCGATGCGCTTGGCCGACTTGATGATCACAGGGTCGACCGGCACGTTTTGCATGCCCTGTTTGGTGGTGGTCTGGGAGTTGACGATGATGTCGACCACGTCCATGCCCTTGACCACTTTGGCGAACACCGCGTAACCGGCGTCACGGCCCGGATCGAGGAAGGCGTTGTCGGCGACGTTGATGAAGAACTGGCTGGTGGCCGAATTCGGATCGGAAGTACGGGCCATCGACAGGGTGCCGCGAACGTTGTGCAGGCCGTTGCTGGCCTCGTTCTTGATCGGGGCTTTGGTTTCTTTCTGCTGCATCTGCTGGGTGAAGCCGCCGCCCTGGGCCATGAAGCCCGGGATCACGCGATGGAAAATGGTGTTGGTGTAGAAACCGCTGTCGACGTAATCGAGAAAGTTCTTGGTGCTGATCGGCGCCTTGACCGGGTCCAGCTCGATTTCGATGGTGCCGTTGGTGGTCACCAGTTCGACGTGTGGCGCCTTGGCCGGCGTGGCAGCCATCAGGTTGGCAGCAAACAGCACGGTGCCGGCGGCGAGGGCGAGTTTTTTCAGCATGGGTCAGTGATCCTGAGGGTGGTTATCGGCTGTGGCGAGGAACTCCAGCAGCGTTTGATTGAAGCGTTCGGGCTGATCGAGCGGAGTGGCGTGGCGCGAATCGGCGATCACCACCAGCCGCGCATCGGGCAGCAGTCTGACATAGGTTTCTTTCAGCGAAACGGGGGTGTAGTCCCGGTCGGCGCTGACGACGAGGGTTGGACAGGTGACCCGGGAAAGTCGTTCCTGGACCCCCCAGCCAACAATCGCATCGAAGCTGGCGAGATAAGCACGTTTGTCGTTTTTTGCCCAGCGTTCTGCCATCTTCTGGCGCAAATCGGCCTGCTCCGGTTTGGGGAACAGCTTGGCGCCAAGAGCCTTGCCGATGGTGGCGAGGCTGAGCACACGCATCAGGCTCCAGCGTTTGAACCATTGCCAGTAATCGTCGCGGCTGCGCACTTTGACCTCAGGCGCACTGTTGACGATGGTCAGGCTCTTGAGCATCTGCGGCTGATCGACAGCGAACTGGAAGCCGATCATGCCGCCCATGGACAGCCCGGCGTAATGCACCGGGCCGAGCTTCAAATGCTCGATCAGGGCGACGATGTCGGCGCTGAAACCGGCGATGCTGTAGCGCTCGCGGGGTTTGTCGGAACGACCGTGACCGCGCACGTCCGGGACGATCACCCGGTAGTGCGCGGCCAGCGCGGGAATCTGCATTTCCCAGTCCAGGGTGCTGGAGCCCAGACCGTGAACCAGCAGCAACGGATCGCCGTGGCCATATTCCTCGTAGTGCAGGTTGCAACCTTCATGCTCGAAATACGCCATCGGTGAACTCCATGTCAGGCTTGTTCGGGAGCGGCGAACGGTGCGTCCAGCGGCATGGTGTCGAAGGTACGCAGCAGTTCGATAAGGATTTGCGTCGCCGGACCCAAGGGTTTGTCCTTGTTCGAATACAGATAGAAACTGGAGTTGCGATTGCCGCCTCTGTCCAACGGTAGCAGCTTGAGTGAGCCGTCTTTCAGTTCCCGCTCGATCATGTGTCGTGGCAGCCAGGCGAAACCCAGGCCACTGCTGACGAATGTCGCTGCGGTGGCGAGGCTGCCGACGGTCCAGCGTTGCTCGGCGCCCAGCCAGCCGACGTCCCGGGGTTGCTGGCGGCCGGAGTCGCGAATGACCACTTGCATCTGGGTTTCCAGGTCCTGGAAATTCAGCTCGCGGTTGAGCCGATGCAGCGCATGATCAGGATGGGCGACGGCGACAAACTCGACATCGCTCAACTCTGCGCCGAGGTAACCGGGAATGCTCAGTCCGGTGATGGCCAGATCGGCGACACCTTCGAGCAGCACTTCCTCGACACCCGACAACACTTCTTCACGCAGACGCACGCGACAGCCGCGACTCTGCGGCATGAAAGCGGTCAACGCGCGCACGATGCGGGCGCTCGGGTAGGCGGCATCGACCACCAGCCGCACTTCGGCCTCCCAACCCTGTTCCATGTGGTGGGCGAGGTCTTCCAGCTGGCTGGCCTGTTTCACCAGTTGTCGCGAGCGGCGCAGCAACACGCCGCCGGCTTCGGTCAGCACAGCCTTGCGGCCATCAATGCGCAACAGCGGCACGCCGAGCTGATCCTGCATGCGGGCGACGGTGTAACTGACCGACGATTGCGAGCGGTGCAGAGCCTCGGCGGCCTGGGCGAATCCGCCGTGGTCGACCACGGCCTGCAACGTTCGCCATTGATCAAGGGTCACGCGGGGCGCTTTCATCAATAGCTCCTCTTGTCCTAAGCTGGCGGTCCCTCATGGAGACTGCCGAATGAAAAAATTCTGTTGTGTGTTGCTGGCGCTGCTTCCGCTGACTGCATTCGCGTACCCGATCGATGTGGAAAAGGATCTCAACGGCCTGAAGATCGACTACAACGCGTTCGACACCGATAGCGACATCGGCTCCATCCAGGTCAACAACTACGGCGACGTCGACGCGACCTGCAAGGTGGTGTTCACCAACGGCCCGGAAGCGCCGCGCACCCGCAACATCGACGTGGCTGCGGGCAAGCACAAGAACGCCACGGCCAAGTTCACCCGGACCATCATCAAGCTGCGCATCAAGTTGAGCTGCACCCCGAAATAGCGTCACGGTCCCTGTGGGGGCGAGCTCCCACAGGGTATGGCTCGCATCTAAACGAATTTTTCGATGCTTTGCAGCAATTATTTGCGCTTTTTCATCGATATGACTCTGTTTAACCTTCACTCCATCGACTTACAACATTCTCGGATGGAGGCTACACAACATGTCCCGCGTTCTGATCATCGAAAGCAGTGCCCGCCAGCAAGACTCGGTTTCCCGTCAACTGACCCAGACCTTCATCAGTCAGTGGAAAGCGGCGCATCCGGCCGATCAGATCACCGTTCGTGACCTCGCCGTGAACCCGGTGCCGCACCTGGACATCAACCTGCTGGGCGGCTGGATGAAATCCGCCGAGCAGCGCAACGACAGCGAGCAATCTTCGCTGGACCGTTCCAACGAATTGACCGATGAATTGCTCGCCGCCGACGTGCTGGTGATGGCCGCGCCGATGTACAACTTCGCGATTCCAAGCACCCTGAAAGCCTGGCTCGACCACGTGCTGCGTGCCGGTGTGACCTTCAAGTACACCGAAACCGGCCCGCAAGGCCTGCTCAGCGGCAAGCGTGCCTACGTGCTGACCGCTCGCGGCGGGATCTACGCCGGCGGCCCGGCGGATCATCAGGAACCGTACCTGCGTCAGGTGATGGGTTTCATCGGCATCCACGACGTGACCTTCATCCACGCCGAAGGCATGAACCTGGGCGGCGACTTCCAGGAGAAAGGCCTCAACCAGGCCAATGCCAAACTGTCTCAGGTCGCTTGATAAGTTAATCGCCAGATAATCGCCGATTGTTTTAGTGACCTGGCGCAACCCCTTCAAGGCTCTACGCGCATCGAACCTCCCTTTGCACTTGTTGCTCCTGAGTGCTCTAGCCCGATTGAACGCTTTAGCGAGATCGGGCTTTTTTTTGCCCGGGATTTTTTGCAACGCAGCACATCCCCTGTGGGAGCAAGCCCGCGCCCACAGGGGCCACCGTTGTCTGAGGGTTCGCGATCAGAAGCAAAAACCGCTATCGTCGCCGCCATTCGAAATCGAGGCGAGCATGGGCTATCTACTTTTTGTCACGCTGATCCAGGCGTTTTCCTTCAGTCTGATCGGCGAATACCTGGCCGGTCATGTCGACAGTTACTTCGCGGTACTGGTGCGGGTGGTGCTGGCCGGGCTGGTGTTCATCCCGCTGACGCGCTGGCGCTCGGTGGAGCCGGCGTTCATGCGCGGCATGCTGCTGATCGGCGCGTTGCAGTTCGGCGTGACCTACGTCTGCCTGTATTTGAGCTTCCGCGTACTGACGGTGCCGGAAGTGTTGCTGTTCACCATCCTCACGCCATTGCATGTGACGCTGATCGAAGATGCGCTCAACCGACGCTTCAACCCGTGGGCGCTGATCGCCGCACTGGTGGCGGTGGCGGGCGCGGCGGTGATTCGCTACGACCGGATCAACCCGGACTTCTTCATGGGCTTTCTGCTGCTGCAACTGGCCAACTTCACCTACGCCGCCGGGCAGGTGCTGTACAAGCATCTGGTGGCGAAACACCCGAGCGATCTGCCGCATTACCGACGCTTCGGCTTCTTCTACCTCGGCGCATTGGCGGTGGCATTGCCGGCGTTCCTGCTGTTCGGCAAATCCAACTTCCTGCCGGAAGCACCGCTTCAATGGGGCGTGTTGTTGTTCCTTGGCCTGGTCTCGACCGCACTCGGTTTGTACTGGTGGAACAAGGGCGCATGCCTGGTCAACGGCGGCACCCTGGCGGTGATGAACAACTTGCACGTGCCGGTGGGCTTGCTGCTGAACCTGTTGATCTGGAATCAGCATGAGGAGCTGGGTCGGTTGTTCCTCGGTGGCAGCGTGATTCTGGCGGCGGTGTGGATCAGCCGGTTGGGGATTCGCAAGCCGCAGGCCATTGGCTGAATCGCCTATCAACCCCATTTTTCCACCGCGATAAGTATGTACCGCACCTGACTACTGCTTGATCGACACGCTGTGCCCTACAGACAAGGAGTGACTGTATGGCACAGAACAATTTCAACGATGGAACGTCGGGAAGCGTCGTCATCCGAACCGGGCCGCCCGCTTCGAGTGGCGGATCGGGCGGTGGTTTTGGCGGCGGTGGCGGGGTATCGGGCGGCTTCGGCAAGGTCAGCAAGAGCAAACAAAAGGCTCGGGCCAAGGCCAAAGCCGAGGCAGCTCAAAAAAAGCAGGAAGAGCAGGCTGAGGCAACAGCCAAGGCACAAGCCGAAGCGGCACAGGCACAGGCAGCCGCCGCACAGGTTCAGGAACAGGCGCGTCAACAAGCGCTGATGCAGTTCCTGGCGGGATTGGCGCAGCGACATGACGCCATCAGGGCCGAGGTCGATCGTCGATTTGCCGAAAGGGCCAGTCAACTCTCGACATCACTGGAGCAAGAAGTCCTCGCTTCGCGCAAGCCACCGAACAGCGATGACAGTGAGCGTTGGCAGCTTTACCTGATCACAAAGGAAAAAGGCGAAATCGACGGGCTGCTCGCCCGCAAATCCGCGGAACTCAATGCAAAGAACGCGGCAGCCCTTTCCTTTGATGGTCATGACCCGCTGACGCGCTCGTCCCACGACTATCTGACACGACTCGGCCAGTTCGGCCAGGCGCTCGACGACGGCCACCGGATCTGGGAAAGCGCTTACACCGCCGCCCATGAGGCGCGATTACTCACCTCGCAGATCCATGCCCTGCGGGAAAAGTCCGCAGCTCTGGGCAGGCATCACGCCGAGCAGACCGTGGTCTGGCGTGCAAGGGAAGCGGTTTGGGAGGCTCAGCGCCAATACGCTGCGCAACGCGAGGCACGGGTTCGATTCAAGCAACAGGCTGATGAAGATGCGCGGGTAAGTCGAACCCGGCAGGCCAATACGCTGACCGTTCCGATGTCGTCGATGACGCACGGCGCGATGGTGTTGACGAACGCCGGGGCGCAGGCGGCCCAACAAGCGGGCAAGATCATTGAGGGCGCTGCCCAACAAGCGGGCAAGATCATTGAGGGCGCTGCACAGCAAACGGGCAAAATCATCGAGGCTGCTGTACAGCAAGCGGTCAGACATCTTTCCCTTTCTTCCCTTGCGACTCTGGCTCCCAAGCCGCTCACGGTGTTCGTCGCCGGGATGGTGTACTCGCCAACGCTGGGCGATGGAGAACTGACACCGGAGCAGCGACGACGATTGTTTCAGTCTGTCGCCGTACCTGCCCAGGCGCTGGGGCTTTCTGATGAGCAAGCGCTGCGCTCGATTGCTGACACCGGCGGATCAGTGGAGATGCCTTATCGGCTCAAACCCGAGGCCGTACCACAAGGTACCGCCGTCATCGCCGTCACCACTGGTAAAGAGATCAGCGCCAGTGTGCCGGTCATCAACGCGGTGCTTGATCCGCTGACGGGCAACTACACCGCAGAAGTCCCAGGCTCACCGGCCCGACACCTGCAGTTCACGCCGGATGCCAGCATCACCAAAGAGGTTCCGAGCCAGGGCCGGATAGCGCTGCTGCCACCGGTTGTTCAGGACTTGCCGAAGGGCGTCGACCTGCGCATTCAGGACTGCATCATCTGCGTGCCGGGTTCGGCGCCGATGTACCTGTCCTTCAACCTGCCACCGTTGGGCGCGGGCGTCGTCACCGGCAAGGGGCAACCCGCCAAGGCTGACTGGTGGAACACGGCCAGCCGCAGCACGGGTGCAGCCATTCCCAGTCAGATCGGCGACCAGTTGCGCGGGCGGGAGATTCAGTCGTTCGGCGCATTTGGCGACGCGCTGTGGCGGACATTGGGTGAGCAATCGGCACTCACCAGCCAGTTCGATGAGGTCAACAAAAAACGCGTCGAGCAAGGCTTCGCCCCTTATGCGCCGAAAAGTACCTGGGTGGGTGAACGCCGGGAGTTCGAACTGCGCTTTCAGAACGATGCGTCAGTCGGCGAGAACCCGTTCAATCTCGACCGGGTCAGCATCGTCACGCCGCAAAGTGCCCACGGACGACGTGGCGTTCTACCTGCGGTCCAGCCATGGCCGATTCCCCCGGTGGGCATTGGAACCTGGACCCCTCTGGTGCCACCGGGCAGCGAACACCTCGGGCCGACCACCACACCGATTTCCCCCTCGACCCCCACGGCTTATCCCGGCAACCCGCTCATCCCGATCCTACCGGCAAACGAGACGTTTCCGGCTGTTGATGAAGGGCAGGCGGGTGCGAGTATTCCGGGGTTCCCGGGGGATATGGAGCTGCCTTCGCCGGATGTGCTGTTTCTGGATCGAAGGGATGATCCGGGGGTTGCGACGGGAATCGGAAAAACGGTTACCGGAGTTTGGTTGGGGGAGGCGGCGAGAACTGTGGGGGCGTCAATTCCTGTGCAGATTGCCGATCAGTTGAGAGGGAAGGAGTTTGCCAATTTTCATCGGTTCAGAGAGGCGTTTTGGAGGGCTGTGGCTGCTGATTCAGATCTCAGCTTTCAGTTTTCTGATCACAATTTGAGGCGAATGCAGGCCGGCATTGCTCCTTTCCCACCGGTTGCAGATCAGAGAGGAGGAAGAAAGACGTTTGAACTTCATCATGATGTGGAAGTTATAAGCGGAGGTGAGGTTTATGGGATCGACAATATTTTGGTGATGACGCCACGGCGACACATACAACTGCACCAGGAGAAAAAAGGAAATGAAATTTAAAGATAAATTTGAGTACTACACCGAAGCCGAGTTTTTATCTTTTCTACAAGGATTCGTGCACTTTCCCAGCGGGTTAGAGGGGGTAGCGTTAGAGGCCCATCTGGACAAACTTGTCGCTCATTTCGAGCTAGTCACCGAACACCCCGACCGCTCGGACGTCATCTTCTATCCCAAGGAGGGACGTGAAGACAGCCCCGAAGGCATCCTGAAAGAAGTGAAGGAGTGGCGCGCACTCAATAACAAGCCTGGATTCAAACCAGAGTAATTTCATATCAAATGAGCCTTCATGGGTGACACCTTTCTGGATGTCATCCATGGCGACGTGCAAAAAACAAGGAAGTTTAAATGTATGAAGCTGAAACCCGCTCTCAATGAATATACAGAAACCGAGTTCAAGGCATTGGTTGACCGGATCTGGGCAGTTGATCTGGCAAAAGTCGACCACGACCGGTTGATCAATCATTTCGATCAGATTTCAGGTCACGCCAAAGGGGCCGATCTGCTGTTCTATCCGGAGGATACTTCGAATCCCAACTCATCCGAGTCCGTTGTCGAATACCTTAAGGCGTGGCATCACCAACAGGGGCGAGCCATATTCAAAGGGCAGGCTCTGGCCAACGTTGCAAGTCCTCCAGTGACAACGAACTGGGCGCAGCAGCGTCTTGCCCAGAGTCTGGTGGATGTTCAAAAAATGAACGCGGAACTGGCTGCAGCAGAACAGACTGCAGAGGCCTCTCTTGTTTTACTGCAACAACGAATCCGGCAGATGCGCGAGAGGCAAAGTGCCCAGTTGGATCTCCTTGAAAGAGAGGCGGATATTCGTGCTCTGGAAGTTGCGGAAGCCGACTCGCGTGCCGCCGTGGCTCGATATGGCTCGTGGAAAATGCGTATTCAGTTCCGAAGAGAGAGTGCCCAGCGTGACGTGACGTTCGCTCGTTCAGAGCAGGGGCAATGGCAAAATATTGCCCTGCAAGTCAGTACCACGGGCGACCGCTTTTCGGCTAGGTCAAATGATCTCTATCAGCGTTTGTCAGTGGCTCAAATTGAAGCAGAGTCATTGTTGACGACTGCGCAGGCATGTCTGATCGAGCAGCGTAATCAGGGAGTCGGGTCGCTGCGGTTGCCAGTAAACCTGTTTGCACCACTCGCGCACGCTAACGCACGCCCGGCGATCATGCTCGACGGTGCTTTGTCAGGATCACTGGAAGAGCATCGAATCGAACTGCAAAAGTCCATTCGTTCAGTCGTGGCAGACTTGACCTGGCAAGTCAGTTCGGGCGCAGAGGCCACTCGGCGTCAACATGCAGCGGTGCTGCAGTTCGACTTTTCCAGCAGAGCCGAGGTGGGCTGGTATGGCGTATGCGTTCCTTTGGCCGAATTCCTTCCGCTTGAGGGGCTGGATTGGCAGCAACTGGCGGTGACGGCAGGAACCGTTGCGATGCCCTTCAGAATGAGCAGCGGAAGTTACACCGTTCCCGCGAAAACCATGCACCGAGGTATTAGGGAGATCAAGACGCTGCATCAGGTGACACTGGCATCAAACCAATCGTTATCTCATGTGCGAGTGCGCGGTGCGTTATGGAATGAACATGTGCGAGCCTACTCTTTCACCACTGATGAAGCCGGGCTGCTGACCGTAAACTGGTGCCCTCTCGAAACACTCGAAACGTCCCCGGCACCTTACGATGCAAGGGAGCCGCGGCTGGGATTTCTGCGCTCGAGTCCAGTGCCTGTGCTGGAGACAATCAGCGATTCGGTAACTGCTCGATTTGATGACTATGTGGTGGTTTTCCCTCAGGGCTCGGGCTTCGAGCCCCTGTATGTGATGTTCAGAAACCCTGCCGGTATTATTTCGGCGCCAGTTGCCCCACCAGAAACTCGATAAACGCGCGCGTCTTCTGCGGCACCCGCCGCGCAGACGAATACACCGCGTTGATGGTGATCGCCGGAGCTTGCCATTCGCACAGCACCGGCACCAGTCGCCCGGCCGCCAGCGCTTCTTCGACGATGAAGTCCGGCAGCAGCGCAATGCCCATGCCGGCCTCGGCCGCTTGCGCCAGCAAGTCGCCGTTGTTGGCGTGCAGCGGCCCGGTGACGTTGACGCGCTGGGTCTCCTTGCCGTTGCACAGTTGCAGGCTGACGCCGCTTTGCAGATAACCGTAGTTCAAGCATTGATGTGAGCGCAGATCCTGCGGTGTCTGCGGTGTGCCCGCACGTTCGAGATAAGCGGGGGAGGCGACCATGATGCGTGGGGCCGGCGCCAGTTGCCGGGCGATCATGGTCGAGTCGGGCATGCTCGCAATGCGGATCGTCACATCGAACCCGCCGCGCACCGGATCGACCTGCTGGTCGCTGAGCACCAGTTGCAGCTCGATGTTCGGGTGCTGTTCGTGGAACAGCGGAATCAGCTTGCCCAGTCGCCGCAGGCCGAACGACATCGGTGCGTTTACGCGCAGTACGCCGCGCAACTCACCCACCCCGTCCCGCGCCCGCTGCTCGGCCTCGTCCAGTGCCGCAATCACTTCCCGCGCTGCTTCGAAATACTCGGCACCAGCCTCGGTCAAGTGCAGGCTGCGGGTGGTGCGTTGCAGCAGCTGCACGCCGATGGCTTCTTCCAGCGCCTGAATCTGTTTGCTGACTTTCGAGCGGGGCACGTCCATGGCCCGGGCGGCGGCCGCGAAGCCGTTCTCGCCGACCGTCACTACGAAGGCGCGCATGCATTCGATGCGATCCATGATTGTCCCTTTTTTAGAATCAATGATTCTCGATTTTAGGTAATTGTCCCTTTATCGGCTAGCCCCTAAAGTGACATCCAAGCCGAGACAACAACGCCGAAGACGGCAAAACGCCTCGACTCACCCAATACCCAATCGAAACTTTGAATCGACATCAAAAGGAACGCGCCATGTCTATCCGTGAACTGCTCAACCCAACCAACTCCGCCCTGATCCTGATCGACCACCAGCCACAAATGGCTTTCGGCGTGCAGTCGATCGACCGTCAGACCTTGAAGAACAACACCGTCGGCCTGGCCAAGGCAGCGAAGATCTTCAACGTACCGACCATCTACACCTCGGTCGAAACCGAAAGCTTCAGCGGCTACATCTGGCCTGAACTGCTGGCGGTACACCCGGAGCAGAAGCCGATCGAGCGCACCTCGATGAACTCCTGGGAAGACAAGGCGCTGGTTGACGCCGTGAAGGCCACCGGGCGCAAGAAGCTGATCATCGCCGCGTTGTGGACCGAGGTCTGCCTGACCTTCCCGGCCCTGGAAGCCCTGGCCGAAGGTTACGAGGTGTACATCGTCACCGACGCGTCCGGCGGTACCACCAAAGAAGCTCATGACATGTCGGTACAGCGGATGATTCAGGCCGGTGCAGTGCCGGTGACTTGGCAGCAAGTGTTGCTCGAGTACCAGCGTGACTGGGCGCACAAAGACACTTATCAAGCGGTGATGGACCTGGTGCTGGAACACAGCGGCGCGTACGGCATGGGCGTCGATTACGCCTACACCATGGTGCACAAGGCACCGCAACGGCAGGCCTGACAAGTCGGCATTTCGAAATAGATGCAGTACTTGTGGGAGCGACGGTGCGACGATTCGACTTGCTCGCGAAGGCGGTGGTTCAGTCAGTGATGAAGTGACTGATACTCCCTCATCGCGAGCAAGCTCGCTCCCACAGGTTTTGTGGCTTTACATCAGATGTTTTTCGGCTTGTGGAGTGTGGCTTGCGCCAAGGACTGCCGGCAATATCCCGGAACGCAAATCCCCGCCGCTCGGCTGCTGATAGAGGCTCAATCCAAACTCCGGCAGCACCGCCAGCAGGTAATCGAAGATATCCCCCTGGATCCGCTCGTAATCGGCCCACACCGTGGTGGTGGTAAAGCAGTAGATTTCCAGCGGAATGCCCTGGGCCGTGGTCTGCATTTGGCGGACCATGCAGGTCATGTTCGGCTGGATCTCCGGATGACTCTTCAGATAGGCCAGCGCGTAGGCGCGGAAGGTGCCGATGTTGGTCATGCGCCGGCGGTTGGCCGACATTGCCGCGACGTTGCCCTGCGCTTCGTTCCAGGCCTTGAGCTCGGCTTTCTTGCGGCCCATGTACGCGGTCAGCAGGTGCACCTGGGAGAGTTTTTCTTCTTCATCGTCGCGGATGAAGCGCACACCGCTGGCGTCGATGAACAGGCTGCGTTTGATCCGTCGCCCACCCGACTGCTGCATGCCGCGCCAGTTTCTGAACGACTCGGACATCAGGCGCCAGGTCGGGATCGAGACGATGGTCTTGTCGAAGTTCTGCACCTTGACCGTGTGCAGCGTGATATCCACCACATCGCCATCGGCGCCGACCTGCGGCATTTCGATCCAGTCGCCGACCCGCAGCATGTCGTTGCTGGTCAGTTGCACGCTGGCGACGAATGACAGCAGGGTGTCCTTGTAGACCAACAGGATCACCGCCGACATTGCACCCAGACCCGACAGCAACAACAGCGGCGAACGGTCGATCAGGGTAGCGACGATGATGATCGCGCCGAACACGTACAGAACCATTTTCGCCAGTTGCACATAACCCTTGATCGAGCGGGTGCGTGCGTGTTCGGTGCGTGCGTAGATATCCAGCAGGGCGTTGAGCAACGCGCTGACCGACAGCAGCAGGAACAGAATGGTGAACGCCAGCGCCACGTTGCCGAGGAACACTGTGGCGGTCTTGCTCAGCTCCGGCACCAGGCGCAGGCCGAACTGGATCACCAGCGACGGCGTCATCTGCGCCAGACGCTGAAACACCTTGTTATGCCGAAAGTCGTTGATCCAGTGAAGCGCGGGCTGGCGACCGAGCATGCGGCTGGCGTGCAGGATCAGGTAGCGCGCCACTCGTCCGAGGATGAGCGCGATCACCAGCAGCAGAATCAAAGCCAGGCCGGCGTGCAGGAGCGGGTGCTGTTCGAGGGTACCCCAGAGGTCTTGGGCGTTGAGCCAGAGCTGTTTGAAATCCATGAGAGAGAAGATTCTTCTGTAAGACACGACGGGGGATTAGAGCATTTAAGACACTGTGTATTACCGTTGGAGACAAATCGAGCAACAAAAAAGCCACGGATTACAGCGTATTTCATAAAGAAACTCGGCCTGAGCGCTCGAAACCGGTAACCTATGCAGCTGATTTTTTGCATATCTTCGAGGTAGCACCCGTGTTTTCCCAATTCGCCCTGCACGAACGCCTGCTCAAAGCCGTGGCCGAGCTGAAATTTGTCGAGCCAACGCCTGTGCAAGCCGCGGCCATTCCGCTGGCGCTTCAGGGGCGTGACCTGCGGGTGACGGCACAAACCGGTAGTGGCAAGACAGCCGCTTTCGTCCTGCCGATCCTCAACCGCCTGATCGGCCCGGCCAAGATCCGCGTCAGTATCAAGACCCTGATCCTGCTGCCGACCCGCGAGCTGGCCCAGCAGACCCTGAAGGAAGTCGAGCGCTTTTCGCAGTTCACTTTCATCAAGTCCGGCCTGATCACCGGCGGTGAAGACTTCAAGGTCCAGGCCGCCATGCTGCGCAAGGTGCCGGACATCCTGATCGGCACCCCGGGCCGGTTGATCGAGCAACTGAACGCCGGCAACCTCGACCTCAAGGAAGTCGAAGTGCTGGTGCTCGACGAAGCCGACCGCATGCTCGACATGGGTTTCGCCGAAGACGTGCAGCGTCTGGTCGACGAATGCCCGAACCGTCAGCAGACCATGCTGTTCTCCGCCACCACCGGTGGTTCCGGCCTGCGCGAGATGATCGCCAAGGTGCTGAACAATCCTGAGCACCTGCAGCTCAACGCGGTCAGCCAGCTGAACGACACCACCCGTCAGCAGATCATCACCGCCGACCACAACCAGCACAAAGAACAGATAGTGAACTGGCTGCTGGCCAACGAGACCTACCAGAAGGCCATCGTCTTCACCAACACCCGGGCCATGGCCGACCGCATCTATGGTCGCCTCGTCGCTCAGGAATACAAGGCGTTCGTGCTGCACGGCGAGAAAGACCAGAAGGATCGCAAACTGGCGATCGACCGTCTGAAGCAGGGCGGCGTGAAGATTCTGGTGGCCACCGATGTGGCGGCCCGTGGTCTGGACGTTGACGGTCTGGATCTGGTGATCAACTTCGACATGCCACGCAGCGGTGACGAATACGTGCACCGCATCGGTCGTACCGGCCGTGCCGGCAACGACGGTCTGGCGATCTCGCTGATCTGCCATGGCGACTGGAACCTGATGTCGAGCATCGAGCGCTATCTGAAGCAGAGCTTCGAGCGCCGCACCATCAAGGAAGTCAAAGGCACCTACGGTGGGCCGAAAAAGGTCAAGGCCTCGGGCAAAGCCGTCGGCGTCAAGAAGAAAAAGACCGACGCCAAGGGTGACAAGAAGAAAACCGCCGCCAAGACCCCGACCAAGCGCAAGAGCGCCAACCGTCCAAAGCCGGACTCTCTGGTGAGCAGCGACGGCATGGCCCCGCTGAAGCGTCGCAAGCCGACAGCGCCGGCGGCTGAATAAGCCGTTTCAGGCACGCAAAGAAAAACCCGGACATGGTCCGGGTTTTTATTGCCAGCGTTTATCAACTACCCAGCAGACCAGTGGTGTCGGCATCAAAGCGCCGCTTGGCCTGATCGGCTGCCGGTTTGAGCTGAGCGAGCAGGGCGGCCTCGCTGTACAGCCCGGTCAGTGCCAGTTCCTTGGGGGTTGGCTCGATCGGGATCAGCACGTCTTCGCCCGCCGCGTGCAGCCAGATCGCCACGAGGTGCAGCGCCGACACAAACAGCATCCGCAGTTCGACGGTTTTGCCCTGCAGTTGCGGCGATTGCTCCGCCAGTTTCAGCGCATCCACCGTGGCGCTCGCCAGGTTACCGTGGTTCAACGAGGCAAACTCGACGTGACCGCGTACTTCGGCCAATTGCGCATCGGCAATCGACACCCCGCCGGAAAACACCAGGTAATGCCAGTCACCCACTCGCGCTTGCTTCAGGCCTTTGCCCTGGCTCAAGTCGTCCAGGCTGAGCGAATAGCCGCGATAGGCTTCGCTGAGGCTGATCCCGGCGGGCGCAGCACTGGCGAACTGGCGATTGACGCCAAAACCCTGGGTCTGCAACGCAGCCTGCAGCACCGGACGCAATGTCTGCACGCCGTTGGAAGGCGCCTTTGGATAAGTCAGTTGCATGATGTCGCCCTCCTAATTTTTTGCCGTGAAGTAAGTGTGGGTCCAGTTGCCGCCGCCGTTGTAGGAACCGGGGAACGAGTTCAGTGCGCGGGTCGAATAGCCGTAGATCGAGTCCGCGACCAGCACGTAGTTGCCATTGGTGCCATAGATTGTCAGGAAGTGCGCACCGCCGCCGTACCAGGCACAGCGCAGGCCGATCGGGCGGCCCATATTGATCTGGTTCTGAATGGCCGACATCTGCAGCGAACCCGAATTCATGCCGTTGAAACTGCGGGTGATCTTCAGCGCAACGTCCAGATAGCCGTACACGTTGCACGGCCCCGGCTGATTGCAGCAATTGCGATCCAGCGCGGCGCTGGCAACGGCGCATTGGGTCCAGGACCCGGTGCCGTAATAATTGCCGACCGAGGCGGAAGCGGCGGCCCAGCACCAGTTGGTCCGGGTTTGTTGCTGCATCGTGAAGTTCAGGCTGGCGGCCGCCAGATCGCGTTGTTGTAAAGCCGTTTCGACCTCGACCAGTTGCGGGTCGAGCAGATGGCCGATCAGACATTCGGGCAGGGTATTGCCGGTGAATGCCGTTGTTTCAGTGGTTAACATTTTTCAATCCTCCATGAATGAAAACAAACGTTCCGCATTTGCGGGGATAACGGTATTGCCGAGCAATCGGTGTTCAACGGTTGCCATCTCCGATGGCGGGTTCCGATCAGGCTCGGGGTAACCCTAGGTCTGAATATGCATTTATGCAAATAACAAAATGCACTAATGCAAATTCCGAGCGAAAGGAAGCAGGCTTTGGTATCGATTTAGCCTGATCGATGCCAAAGCCTGCCGTTGTCTGAGCGGGTGTTACCCCTCGCTTTTCTTCTCGGCCGAACCCAGTTCCTTCAAGCGCTGATCGATCAACTGGCATTTGTCCGGCAGATCGGCGGAGGCCGTGCCCAGGTCCATTTTCTGCAACTCGGCGTTGATTTCCTTGGCCTTGGTCGGGTTTTGCTCGGTGAGCTTCGCGACTTCCTGGGCCAGTTGTTCGCGTTTGGCGGTGGCTTCTTCCGGCGTACAGGCCCAGACGGGCAGGGCGCAGGCGAGCGTGGCGGCGAGAGTGAGTTTGAGCAGGATTTTCATGGGGGCAGGCCTCAGTTCCGGTTAAGGCGGGTTAACCGGTTGAGGGCTGTCACCCGTGAAAAGTTCAGTGTGTTTGGGGCTCAGTCACCTTGGCAGCAACTGGATTTTGCTGCCCCGTCATACCGGTCATGATGCCGCACCCACTCCATGATTTCGTCCTCATTCCGGCCTTTGGGCGTGAGGTCGAGGTAGTTGTAGGCGCCGACCAGCATGTCCAGCCCTCGCGCGTAGGTTGAGTAAGTGTGGAAAATCTCGCCGTTGTCGGCGCGATAAAACACGCTGAGCCCGGGCATTTCTTCCTCGACGCTGTCGGTCTTTTCGTAGTTGTACGTAGCCTTGCCTGCTTCAACATCTTCAGCGCGGGCGCACACGCCAAAGTCGTAGTTGAAATCGCAACCGTCCGACGACACCCAGTCGAACTTCCAGCCCATCCGCCGCTTGAACGCCTGGAATTCGGCGAACGGTGCGTGGGACACCGCCACCAGCGCAATGTCGTGATGGGCCAGGTGCAGGTTGGCGCCGTCGATGTGGTCGCTGAGGAATGAACAGCCCGGGCAGCCTTCTTCCCAGCCCTTGGCGAACATGAAGTGGTAGACGACGAGCTGGCTGTGTTTGCCGAACAGATCCGCGAGCTTTATTTCGCCGTTCGGTCCCATGAAGCGGTAATCCTTGTCGACCTTCACCCAGGGCAGGGCGCGGCGTTTGGCGCTGAGGCGGTCGCGTTCCCTGGTAAAGGCTTTTTCATCGGCCAGATGCTGCTTGCGGGCGGCGAGCCATTCTTCGCGCGATACCACCGGATGATTCTCAACGTTCATGATGATTTCTCCTGCGGGGTTGAAGCCGTCTGTCTCAGACTAGTCGTTCAACACGCCGGGGAATCGACAGACCGCCGGTCGGTCGGGGCGCCGAATAATCCTGAACGGTGGCGCAACGCTCCGGTCACAACCTGTGAACGCGCCAAAAAATCACGCGCACCGGAGGTTGAATCAGGATGACGACTTATAACTGGGATTTGATTGAACGCCTGCTGCATGAAGTGCAGAACGGCGCGGGCCACAGCTTTGCGCCACGGTCTTTTGCCGAAGACTACGCGGCGGAAAAAGCGGCGGCGGGCCAGCCGATCGAGAATCTGGATCACCTGAAAACGCTGGCCTGCGACTATGAGCAACTGCTGCTGTTGCGCGGTTACATCCAGCCCCGTGGCGATGACGAAGGCAGCACCGGCAATAACTTCAGCCTGACCCCGCGCGGCTCCAGCCTGCTGAGCCTGATCGACAGCAGCATTCCCGGCAATGATCATCCGCGTGAAGTGCTGGATGACCAAGAAGATGCGCTGGATGAACTGACGTTCGATGAGGTCGCTTCCAAGGCGCAGATTGCCTGAGGCTTTGTACAAAAAGTGGGAGCGAACTTGCTCGCTCCCACTTTCTGCGGCGTCTCAGCTCTTCTGCGCAGCCTTCAGGCACTTCAAATCATTGAAGTCCTTGCGCACCCCCTCGATCTTTTTCAACAGGCGCTGCCTTTGCTGCGGCGTACTGTCAGCCATCAGATCGACGAACAGCGAACGGGCCTGCGCCTCGGTATTGGCGTAGGCCTTTTGGTAATCCGTTGTCCATAAACGCTCACGATTGACCAGAAGCGTCTCGATCCGCTGTGGGAATTCAGGACTTTTGCGTTGCGCCACCGCCGCGCTGAACTGCTTCTGCCAATGGGCGCGGTTGGCGATCCACTGAGTATTCTGATCGCCCAGTGCAGTTGACCAGGCCATCACGCGTTGCTCTTGAGCAGGACTCAACGGGCCGAGCCAGTCGTTGAGACGCTTGTCCATGCGCGCGCCACGTTCGGCAATCTGCTGCGACAGCGGCGGTTTGAGATATTCCTTCTGGCGCTTTTGCAGGTCCTTGGCGAAGGCATCGTTCATCTCGGCAACTTGCCGGTCGTCCAGCCCTTGCAGCAATTCAATCGCCGACGGGGTGATTTCCCGGGCGGTTTCGGCGATCGCCTGCTTGGCTTCTTCGGTACGGGCCTGGAGGGCGTCGTCGGTGACCTGATTGGTCTCGACCATGGTTTGCAGGCGATCGAGCCAGTCGAGATAACCCGGCAACTGCGTGGTGCAGTGCCAGCTCAAATGTTCCTTGAGGCGCTCGTTGAACCAGCCTTTCTGCTCGCCGTTCATGTCCAGGTAGTCGCTGAGCGTCCACGGAATGATCACGTCGAGATTGCGATAGGCCAGCCCGACACGGCTGCAGGCACCGAGTGCGAGGGTCAGGATCAGTAGAACGGCGAGGCGTTTGAACCAGCTAGACATGGGCGAGTCCTTGCGAAAGCCAGCCTTGAGGGTCTGATTCTCATGTGAACGCAGGATGGACCCGGCAGTTCAGCCAATCAATAGAACGCGCGTTCGGCCTTGAGCGTGACCAGCCCGTCGCACTGACTGTTATGCCCGGAATAGGCTGAGCAGTCGCTGCCGCTGAGGCTGGAGTTGCTGTAGATGAGGTCAAGGTCGATGCCCATGAACGGGCGGGAAAATTTCACCGACCAATCGGTAAAACTGCTGACATAACCCCCGTCAACCGAGACCGGCGTGTTGAGCTGATGGGTGGTGTATTTCATGCTGATCCCGATGCCGAACGGCTCATTGCCGCCGAGGTCGGCAAACAGGGTGTTGTTCTGTTTATCCGGATCGTTGCTCAGGGCGATGCCGATCCGGCTGCCGAGCAGGGTCAGGCCACCGAACAATTCCTGGCTGTCGAGGGTGTCGACCTTGGGATAGCTGTAATGGATCATCCCGACTTCGTAGCCGAGGGTCTGATCGAAAGGTTGTTTAAAGCCGATGTAGGAATCGATTTCGAGATTCTTCCCCGGCGTGAGACCCATGCTCGGTGCGTACTGGCCGACATACAGGCCACTGTCGTGGCTCAGGTCCAGGCCGCCGTGAAACGAGCCGACCGCCGAAGGTTTGACCAGCCCCTGAGCCATGCTGCGGCTGGGCGTGGTGCCGAGCTTGAGGTCGAAATCGCCGAGCTCACGCTGGAAAATCTGCGCGTGCGCCGCAGGGCTCGCCAGCAGGCCTACAAGTAATAAACAGGAATATTTGAACATGCGTCACTCCGTGAGCAGCGAGCGCAGGGCGGATAAACCTGCTGAAACGCTTGATCCAGACGCGTGCAAGGATACCGGCGAATGATCGGCATCGATGGCCGTTCGTCGATTTCTGTAGTTTTGAATGTTTGGTTAAACGCCAGAGAGTTCTTGCGAGGGATCCGGTCCAGACGCTTCGAAGCTCAAAGCGCCTTTGGACTGGTGTGCTGCGGGGGTTACTTCTTGCCCAGGCTGATCTGCTTGGACGGGCCGAACGTCTGGCCGCTGACGCCCTTGGCAATTTGCTGGATCTCGCCGCCGGACTTGAGGAATGCAGCGATCTGATCGTTGATCGATTCGCTGGTTTCAACGGCTGGAGCTGGCTTTGCTTTGCTGGTGGATGCTTTTACACGCATGGCGGCCATTAACCTGTAGAAAAGTAACTCGGCCAGGCATCGTACAGGAATAAGTTGACAATTGCTTGGTAAATATCCCCCGGAATAACCCAGCGGGCAGGTGGATTATTCTTGATTAATTATTCGAAATATCCCGCTAACCCGCTGTTTTAAATAACAACATTTATTCGATGTGAGGATGCCGCGCTACGTCGGGACCAGGCGAAAGCCGCCACGCTGGCCTGACGAATGGCACATGTGCGGCGCGAAATCCAGGAAAATCAAGGCTTCCCACGGATTTTCATTCGGTCCTCCGATCTGGCGACCAACGAACCCGGCAAAACCGGGTAGAATGCCGCCCACGCAATGAGGGTATTGGAAATGGCTTTAGTCGGGCGTTACAACAGTTTGCAAGTGGTTAAACACACTAACTTCGGTTTATATCTGGACGGCGGTGCCGACGGCGAAATTCTTTTGCCCAACCGTTATATCCCTAAAGATATTCCCAGCGAAGATGAAGACTGGCTCAATGTTTTTGTTTATCTGGACAGCGATGACAAACTTATTGCCACCACTGAAAAACCAAAAGTTCAGGTCGGTGAATTTGCCAGTTTGAAAGTTGTTGAAGTCAACAGCATCGGCGTGTTCCTCGACTGGGGTCTGCCGAAGGATCTGCTGCTGCCTTACTCCGAAGAAAAACGCCAGATGACCGCTGGCGAGTACTGCGTGGTGCACGTCTACCTCGACAAGCACACCCGCCGCATCACCGCCACCGCGCGCCTGGATCGTTATCTGGACAAGACCCCGGCCAATTACAGCGTGGGCCAGGAAGTTGATCTGCTGGTGGCCGAAGCCACCGACATGGGTTTCAAGGCAGTCATCAACAACAAGCATTGGGGGCTGATTCACAAGAACGAAATCTTCAAGTTCATGCGTTCCGGCATGCGCGAGAAAGGTTTCATCAAGGAAGTGCGTGCCGACGGCAAGATCAGCCTGAGCCTGCAACCGGTAGGGCAGGAAGCGGCCAGCAGCCTGAGTTCGAAGATCCTCGCCAAGTTGCGCGAAAGCAACGGCACCCTGGCCGTCAGCGACAAGAGCGATCCGGCGCTGATCAGCAGCCTGTTCGGTGTCAGCAAGGGCAACTTCAAAAAGGCCATCGGTTCCTTGTACAAGGAAGGCAAGATCGTCATTCACGCCGATCGCATTGAACTAACCTGAGTCTCCCGTGGCCCATGTTGCATGGGCTTACTCGAGGTCGGGCAGATGAAAAAAGCACTGATTGCCTACGTCGCCACGCTGCTGACGTTTCTTTTGCTCGACGGGCTCTGGCTCGGTGTGTTGATGGCGCCGACCTATCGCGAACTGCTCGGTTCGCTGATGCTCGATAAACCGTTGCTGGTGCCGGCAACGGTTTTTTATTGCCTGTACGTTTTCGGCTGTGTGGTGTTTGTGGTGATGCCGTCGCTGACCTGGCAACGCGCCGCCCGGATGGGGGCGCTGCTAGGGGTGGTCGCTTATGGCACTTACGACCTGACCAACTGGGCGACGCTGCGCGGCTGGTCGGCGCAGGTGTCGCTGATGGATTGGGCCTGGGGGACGTTTGCCACGGCGCTGGCTTGTTCGGTCGGATTTGTTGTGGCTGGCCGGTTTGGCAGATCAACCCGCTGATTTTTGGTTGTTTGAACTGACGCCTTGCCAGCGATTGACGGTGCAGCCGTCAGCCATTCGCCGCTGACGTTGCAGGAGCATCAGATGTCTTTTCCAGACGGCTTTTTCTGGCTGACTGGTTAATAATTCACTCACTATTTTTCGCCCCGGACGAAGAGCCGGGGCTTTGTTTGACCATTGGAAAAACTGCCATGTCTTGTGTGTTCGAGGTGTCGAGGTGAGCGTCAGTCGGCGCAGTGCCGACGGTTTTGCCCTGCAAGTGATGATCGGCCTGTGCCTGATCTGGGGCGTACAGCAGGTGATGATCAAGTGGGCGGCGACCGACATTGCGCCGGTGATGCAGGCGGCGGGGCGATCGGGGATTTCCGCATTGCTGGTAGGACTGTTGATCTGCTGGAAGGGTGGCTGGGATCAGGTCGGCACGACCTGGCGCGGCGGCTTGCTGGCCGGTGCCTTGTTCGGGCTCGAGTTCCTGTTCATCTCCGAAGGCTTGCAGTTGACCACCGCCGCGCACATGTCGGTGTTCCTCTATACCGCGCCGATCTTCACCGCGCTTGGCGTGCATTTCCTGTTGCCCAGCGAGCGTCTGCGGCCGGTGCAATGGCTGGGGATTTTCCTCGCGTTCGTCGGCATTGCCATCGCGTTTGCCGGCGGTGTGTCGTGGGCCAACCTCGACCGCCGCATGTTGATGGGCGATGCCCTCGGCGTGCTGGCCGGCGCCAGTTGGGGCGCGACCACTGTGGTGGTGCGCGCCTCGCGTCTGTCGGAGGCTCCGGTGACGCTGACCCTGTTCTATCAACTGATCGTCGGTTTCATCGGTCTGTTGCTGATTGCGCTGCTCAGCGGCCAGATCACCCACGTCAGCCTGACCGTCGTGGCGGTGGGCAGCGTGCTGTTTCAGGGCCTGGTCGTGTCGTTCTTCAGTTACCTGACCTGGTTCTGGTTACTGCGCCGTTATCTGGCGGCCAACCTCGCGGTGTTTTCCTTCATGACGCCGTTGTTCGGCGTGACCTTCGGCGTGGTGTTGCTCGGCGAAGAACTGAGCCTGAACTTCATCATCGGCGCCGTGCTGGTGCTGCTCGGCATCACCTTCGTCAGCGCGGAACAGTGGGTGCGTCGGCGTTTGCGCAAAGCCCTCGGTCAGCCGTAATCGATTTGCACGCCAGACCGCCGGCAATCAACAGGCCGCTGCCGGCGATCACCAGCGCCGGTTGCAGGCCACCGCTGAAATGGCTGCTGAGCGCCGCCAGCAACGGCCCGCTGAGTTGGCCGACGGCGAAGCACGCGGTGAGCAGGCCGGCGTTGCGCTGGGTGGCGTGGGGCGCCAGTTCCCGGGAGCGTTGCATCACCAGTTGCATGCAGGCCAGGAACGGCGTGCCGCACAGGATCACGCCCAATGCCAGGCCGAGGCCACTGCCCAGCAGGCAAGCGAAAACCCCTGCAGCCTGCAGCCACAACGTCGCCATCAACCAGTGCCGGGTGGTGTCTGGATCATGCCGACGCAAACTCACCAGCAAAACCCCGATCGCAGCGGCGAGGCCGAAGCACGGCCAGAACAGATCGGCCTGCCATTGCCCGTGAAACTGCGCGTTGGCCATCTGCGACAGAAACGTGGCCGGAATGATGTAGCCCACACCATACAAGGCATACACCACCGCCAAGCGCCCGATGCCGCGATTCGACGAATTCACGGCGGTCGGTGCGGTCGGCACACCGACGCCCGGTTGCGGCAGGATCCGCACGATCGCCAGCAACATCCCCAGCGCCACAGCAGCGTAAATCAGCCACAGAGTCGCGGAAGTCTGCTGCGCCAGATGTGAGAACAGAGCCAGCAGTCCCGTCAGAAAAATCCCCAGCCCGGGCCCGGCAAACACCAGCGCTCCCAGACGCGGACGACCTGTGGCCGCAGCCAGCGGCTGACTCAACGCAGTAATCATCACCAGCACCCAGGCGCTCGCCACTCCGGTGCCGAAGCGCAGCAGCAGGTGCGACCAGAAACCGTTGGCCCAGAACGACGCCAGCGTCAGCAGCACGCACAACCACAGACCGCCGTGCAGGCGACGCTGGACCTGATCCGGCCGGCGGGAAAACATCGCATCCACCGCACCAAGCAAATAGCCGAGGTAGTTGGCTGCCGCAATCAGACCGGCGGCGGTCAGGTCGATCTGGCCTTCGCTGAGCAGGTGCGGCAATTGCGGGGTGAGGGCGAAACGCCCGATGCCCATGGCCATCATCAGGGCGATGAAGCAGGCGGATAAGCGAATCAGCGGGGACATGGTCTGAATTCCGTTGGTGGTTCAATGACCGTCAGGCTAGGACTGATTGACTTTCTTTAAAATTGAATAATAGTGAGCAACTTGTTCTGTTCAGGAGAAAGGTTGTGGAGTTCAGCCAATTGCGGATCTTTCAGGCCGTGGCGCAGGAGGGCTCGATCACCCGCGCCGCCGAACGTTTGCACCGCGTGCCGTCGAACCTGTCGACCCGGCTTAAGCAGTTGGAGGAGCAACTGGGTGTCGAATTGTTCGTCCGTGAGCGTCAGCGTTTGCAGTTGTCGCCTGCAGGAAAAGTCCTGCTGGACTACACCGGCAAACTGTTCGCCTTGCGCGATCAGGCCAGTGCGGCGGTGATGGGCGGGCAACCTGCGGGGGATTTCGTGCTCGGCACGTTGTACAGCACGGCAGCGATTCATCTGCCGGCGTTGCTGGCGCGCTATCACAAACAGTATCCGGCGGTGAATCTTCAGGTGCAGTCCGGGCCCAGTGGTGAATTGCTCGAAGGCCTGCTCACCGGACGCCTCGACGCCGCACTGGTGGACGGCCCGCCGCAACTGGCCGGGATCGACGGTGTGCCTTTGTGTAATGAGCGGCTGGTGCTGATCAGCGAGGCCGATCACCCGCCGGTGCGCAGCGCCAGGGATGTTGAAGGGCGGGCGGTGTTTACCTTTCGCCATGGCTGCGCCTATCGCGCGCGGCTGGAAGCGTGGTTCGCCCACTATCAGGCGGCGATGGGCCGGGCGATGGAGATCGAGTCCTATCAGGGCATGCTCGCCTGCGTGATTGCCGGCAGTGGCGTGGCGCTGATGTCGGAGTCGATGCTCGCCAGCCTGCCGGGGCGCGAAAGCGTGGCGGTGCATCCGCTGGCCGAGCCTTTTGCCAGTGCGACAACATGGCTGATGTGGCGGCGGGGCATGGTTGGGGCCAACCTCAATGCGTGGATCGAACAGCAGCAGGCGCTCTATCCCGTGGCTGGCGAAGACGTGCGGGAAACGGCTTGAACGAACGGTCAGGGATTTGGATCAATTCAGTAACAGATCATTGCGGATTTGGCCGAGCATTGCGTAGGACTTCGGACTATTATCAGTGCGAAGCGGCCTCAGAATTCCGGACGCTCAGCACCACCCTGAAGGGGGCATGACGATGAAAGAGAAAATTCAAAACTGGCTGCACGATTTGGGTGTTGCCCTCGGCTTGATCGAACCGCCTCTGCAACCGGTCCCGATTCGCACCGATGACGAACAGCGTCGGCGTCAGCCACGTCGGCGGTAATGCCCCGCTTTGAAGGATCAAAGGATTTAAACGACAGAAGATCGCACCCGGTCGCCATTCCATGGAGT
Source organism: Pseudomonas sp. B15(2017) (assembly GCF_002113215.1). Taxonomy (NCBI): domain Bacteria; kingdom Pseudomonadati; phylum Pseudomonadota; class Gammaproteobacteria; order Pseudomonadales; family Pseudomonadaceae; genus Pseudomonas; species Pseudomonas sp. B15(2017). The sequence continues at coordinate 23,458 of NZ_NEJZ01000016.1, read as the reverse complement.
GGCGACCGGGTGCGATCTTTTGTTTTTTCAGTGACGCCCGATTTCCATCAGAAACCGGCTCAGGTCATTCGCGGTTTTCGCGGTCTTGAGCATCCGGTCCTCTTCGGCGGTGAAGGCCGTCAGTCCGAATTCATCTTCCAGATGGAAGATCAGATCCTCGATATCCGCTTTTTCCAGCCCCAGCTGCGCGAGGCTGGTGTTGTCGTCGAATTCACGATTTTCCAGCAGGCGCAGGATGAACCGGTGCACGGCAGCACGCACGGCAGCTCTTCTCATGGCAGATATTTATGGTTGTTGGTCTGACTGGAGTACAGCAGGCCTCAGGCGTGTCGGCGCAACCATTCGTCAATCATCGAACGTAAGCGCTCTCCCGAGAAACTGCCGAAGTGCCCGCCGTGCACCGTGCGGATCTTCAACGCCTGCAGGCGTCGCAGGCTGGCGGCGTAGTCGTCGAGGTTGGAGTGGTAGGCGTCTTCGATCAGCTGGCCGTCGTAAATGATGTCGCCGCTGAACAGGGTTTCCGTGGCCGCTTCGTAGAGGCTGATCCCGCCCGGTGAATGCCCCGGCGTGTGCAGCACCTGCAACGTGCGATTGCCGAGGTCCAGCACATCGCCTTCCTCGACAAACCCGGTAGCGGGCGCTGCCTTGACCCGGTATTCGGCGTAGCACAACGGGCAATCCGGGTGCGCTTCGAACATGTCATCGCCGACGAAGGCCCGGCTCAGATCGTTCTCGCCATTAGGCGCTGCCAGAATGTTCGCCTCGGCGGGATGCACCAGCCGTTCGGCAAACTCGTGATGCCCGGCGATGTGGTCGAAATGGCAGTGACTGGCCACCGCCACCAGCGGCCGCTCGGTCAGCCATGGCAGTTGCTCGCGCAGGCTGACCAGCCCGGAACCGCTGTCGAGCAGCAGATCCTTGTCCCGACCCTGAACATGCCACAGGTTGCAGCGATAGAACGGGCGGATGTACGGCTCGTGAATCAGCCGAATGCCGTCACTCAGGGTTTGCACTTCGAACCACTGATCGCGAGAAACAATCTTCATCAAGCATTTTCTCCAGACGAAAAAAACGGGTGTGGCAACCGACGCCACACCCGCCGAAGAAAGCATCAAGTCGTTGTGTTCAGCTTAGATCGCGCTGGCCACCGCGTTTGGGCGACGGGACATCAGGCTGACCACCACAAAACTCACCAGACCCACAGCCAGGCTGTAGTAGATCGGCGTGTTGGCGTCCAGGCCGTCCTTGAACATGAACAGCAGGGCGGTGGCGAAACCCAGACCCATGCTGGCGATGGCGCCGGCGGTGGTTGCGCGTTTCCAGAAGATTGCACCGATCAGCGGGATCAGCATGCCGCCCACCAACAGGTTGTAAGCGAGGGTCAGGGCGCTGATCACGTCGTTGACCACCAGCGCGATGGCCAGGACCACGGCACCGGTCAGCAGGGTGAACAGGCGGTTCACACCCAGGCTCGACTGTTTGCCGCCACGCAGTTTCGGCAGCAGGTCTTCGGTCAGGGTAGTGGCCGCGGCGAGCAGGCCGGCGCTGGCGGTGGACATCATCGCGGCCAGGGCAGCGGCGATCACCAGGCCACGGATACCGTCCGGCAGCGACAGTTTGACGATCGCGGCGAAGGCGTTGTTGACGTTGTCCAGATCCGGAATCAGTACGTGTGCCGCCATGCCGATCAGAGCACAGGCCAGACCGTAGAGAATGCAGTAGATGCCCGCGAGGCTACCGGCGTACTGAGCCACTTTTTCGTTCTTGACGGTGAACACCCGTTGCCAGATGTCCTGACCGATCAGGATGCCGAAGAAGTAGATCATGAAGTAGGTGATGATCGTGTCCCAGCCGATGGTGGTGAAGTTGAACGCCGTCGCCGGCAGTTTCAGCACCAGCTCATCCCAGCCGCCGACGCGGTACAGGCAGATTGGCAGAAGGATGAACATCAGGCCGACAGTCTTGATGATGAACTGGACGATGTCGGTCAGGGTCAGCGACCACATGCCGCCGATGGCCGAGTACACCACCACCACGCCACCGCCGAGCAGCACCGAGACCCAGAACGGCAGGCCGAACAGCACTTGCAGCACGGTGCCGATGGCGAGGATCGAGGTCACGCCGATCATCAGCGCGTAGGCCAGCATGATCGCCGCGCTCGCCGAGCGGGCCATCGGGTTGTAGCGTTTTTCCAGCACCTGGGTAACGGTGTAGATCTTCAGTTTCAGCAGCGGCTTGGCCAGGAACAGGTTCAGCGCCACGATGCCGCAACCCAGTGCCGCGCACAGCCAGAAACCGGAGATGCCGTGCACGTAGCCCAGACGCACGGTGCCGACGGTGGACGCGCCACCGAGAACGGTCGCGGCCATGGTGCCCATGTACAGGCTCGGGCCGAGGTTACGTCCGGCGACGAGGAAGTCCTCGTTGGTCTTGGCCTTGCGCATGCCGAAGTAGCCGAGCAAGAGCATGCCGGCCGCGTAGATGAGGACGACGAATAAATCCAAAGCCATGATGGCGTGTCTCCGATTGTCTTTTTTATGAGGTGGAACACTGTGGGAGAAGGCTGACTCCCACAGGCGATTCGTTTCTTCAGGCGGCCTGACGCAGCGCCGCTTCAGCCGGCGCATGGGCGCCTTTGCTCCGGGGATCCTTCGGGCCGTAGACCAGCGCCGGTTCCGGGAACAGGCTCAGCAGCATCAGGTACATCACCGAGGCCAGGCCCAGGGTCACCAGCAGGCTGATGTCGATGCCGCCGGCCAGTTCACCCAGCGGGCCGACGAACTGCCCCGGCAGGTTGACGAAGCACAGGCCGACCGCCGCGCTCGGGATCCACGCGCCCAGACCGCGCCAGTTCCAGCCGTGGCTGAACCAGTAGCGTCCGCCTTGCTCGCCGCGCGTGAACACTTGCAGGTCGTCCGGGCAGTAGAAGCCGCGACGCACCACCAGGCCGATGATCATGATCACCATCCACGGGGTGGTGCAGGTGATGATCAGCACGGCGAAGGTCGACACGCTCTGCACCAGGTTCGCCGCGAAGCGCCCGATGAAGATGAAGGCGATCGACAGCACGCCGATCAGCAACGTCGCCTTGACCCGCGACAGCAGGCGCGGAAACACGCTCGACATGTCCAGCCCGGTGCCGTACAGCGACGTGGTGCCGGTGGACATGCCGCCGATCACCGCAATCAGGCACACCGGCAGGAAGAACCAGCTCGGCGACACCGCCAGCAGACCGCCGACGTAGTTGTTGGCCGCGATGTAGTCCGGCGCCTGGATCGCCACGATGGTCGCGGTGGTCAGGCCGAACAGGAACGGGATGAAGGTGGCGATCTGCGAGAAAATCACTGCCGCCATGATCCGCTGACGCGAAGTTTCACGCGGGATGTAGCGGGCCCAGTCGCCGAGGAACGCGCCGAAGGAAATCGGGTTGCTCATGGCCACCAGCGCGGCGCCGATGAACGCGGCCCAGAAGCCCGGCTGACCGAGGCTGACGGTGCCGGCGTAGTGCGAATCGAAGGGACCGGCGAAGGCGAAGATGCCCAGCAGGAACAGCAGGCTCGCGCTCCACACCGCGACCTTGTTCACCCACAGCAGGAAACGGAAGCCGTAGATGCACACGGTCAGCACCAGAATCGCGAACAGACCGTAGGCCAGGCCCAGGGTCAGGTCGGTTTCCGGCAGGCCGATCAGGCGTTTCGCACCACCGATCAACGCATCTCCCGAACTCCACACCGAGAGCGAGAAGAAGGCGATGGCGGTCAACAGCGACAGGAACGAACCGACGATCCGCCCGTGCACGCCGAAGTGCGCACCGGACGACACGGCATTGTTGGTGCCGTTGAGCGGACCGAACAGGCCCATCGGTGCGAGGATCAGCGAGCCGAGCAGCACGCCCGAAACAATCGCCCAGACGCCCGCCTGAAAGGACAGGCCGAATAGCACCGGGAAACTGCCGAGCACGGCGGTGGCAAAGGTATTCGCGCCGCCAAAGATCATGCGGAACAAGTCCACAGGACCGGCGGTGCGTTCGTTGTCCGGGATCTGTTCGACCCCGTGGGTTTCAATCTGCGTAAGGCTTTGGTCTTTGTTGTTGTTATTCATGATCTGCTCCGATCACAAAGGCGCGCTCATCGTGCGTGAGCGTCACCTGTTTGGCTAAGGGGGTGGCAGCCCTTCCGGCATTGCGGACAAATGTTCGTGGCAGGCCAGCCAATGGCCTTGTTGTTCTAGGCTCGACGCTTGTTTTCTGAAAACAATCGTCTCGCGCTCCTGGCTGAAGTGTTGCTCCCCTTGCATGCGCAGCTCGGTGGCCACGTCATGGATGAAAATCGCCACATCACCTTGCAGGCTGACGAAGGCGTTGCTCGAGGTGCACGACAGCACCTCGAAGCCATCCTCGGCGCGCCAGCTGTCCCACAACGCCTGATAGGCATCGCGCGACAGCAGGGGCTGTTCGAGGGTGTAGAACACGAAGCTCGCATCGGCGCTGAACGCGCCGAAGTAGGCTTCGCGATCGTTGCGGGCGAAGGCGGACACCAGATCGGCGGCCGCTTTCAGAACCTGATCACGTTCGTTCATGACCCGACCCTCAGCGGTGGACCACACCCGGCAGTACGCAGAGCATTTCGTACAGCAGGTTGGCGGCCAGCAGCGAGGTGTTGCCGGTGGTGTCATAAGCGGGCGAGACTTCTACCAGATCGCAGCCGATCAGGTCGAGGCCCTGACAGCCGCGAACGATTTCAATCGCCTGAATGGTCGTCAGACCACCGATTTCCGGGGTGCCGGTGCCAGGCGCCCAGGCCGGGTCGATGCCGTCGATGTCGAAGCTCAGGTACACCGGGCCGCCACCGACTTTCTCGCGCACTTCGGCCATCAGCGGTTCCAGCGACTTGTGCCAGCACTCTTCGGCCTGAACGACGCGGAAGCCCTGATCGCGGCTCCAGTTGAAGTCGTCAGCGGTATAGCCCTGCGCACGCAGACCAATCTGCACCACACGGTCGCAGTCCAGAAGACCTTCCTCGACGGCGCGACGGAAGGTCGTGCCGTGGGCGATCTTCTCGCCGAACATGTGATCGTTGACGTCAGCGTGAGCATCGATGTGCACCAGTCCGACCTTGCCGTGCTTTTTGTGGATGGCACGCAGGATCGGCAGGGTGATGGTGTGGTCGCCACCCAGGGTCATCGGGATCACGTTGTGCTCGAGGATGTTGTCGTAGGCTTCTTCGATGATGCGCACGGCGTCGAGCAGGTTGAAGGTGTTGATCGCCACGTCACCGATGTCGGCAACCGACAGCGAGTCGAACGGCGCAGCGCCGGTGGCCATGTTGTACGGGCGGATCATCACCGATTCGGTGCGGATGTCGCGCGGCCCGAAGCGGGTGCCGGGGCGCAGCGAAGTACCGATGTCCAGTGGCACGCCAACGAAGGCAGCGTCCAGGCCGGCAGCGGTCGGTACATGGGGGAGTCGGAGCATGGTGGCGATGCCGCCGAAGCGCGGCATTTCGTTGCCGCCCAGTGGTTGGTGAAGAATCTTGTCCACGGGTAGGGCCTCATCGTCTTTGTTTTATTTATGTCGGCGCGCCGCATTCGCAAGGTCACGGGCACCGCTGTGGGCCGATTCTGCGAAATGTAGTGCGGCGGAAGAATCGCTACGGGCAAATACTTAGTTCAGAATTTTCTAAACTAATGCCAGGGAGGTGGATAGACTTCTCGCTGATCGTTCCCACGCTCTCGTGGGAATGCATCCGGTGACGCTCCGCGTCACAGCCGTGAAGCGGACGCAGAGCGTCCAAGGCGGCATTCCCACGCGCAGCACGGGAACGATCTACGCAGAACGATCCTTGGAGTAAACATGGCCAACGCTTTACCCGACCTGAAACTTTTGCGCATCTTCGTCAGCGTCGTGCGTCATCAGGGGTTTGCCAACGCGCAGCAGGAACTCAACCTGTCGACGTCGGCGATCAGCACCTACATGAGCCAGCTCGAAGCCGCGCTGGGTCTGGTGCTGTGCCACCGCGGGCGTGGCGGTTTCAGCCTGACCAGCAAGGGCGAACTGTTCCATCAGGAAACCCTGCGCCTGCTGGCCGAACTCGAAGGTTTCGAGCAATACGCCGCCGCGCTCAAGGGCGAATTGCGCGGCACGCTCAACCTCGGGGTGATCGATTCCACGGTCAGCGACAAAGCCCTGCCGTTTGCCGAAGCCATCGGCGCCTACAGCCAGGAACACCCGGCGGTGCATTTGCATCTGTCGGTGATGAGTCCCTACGAACTGCAACTTGGCGTGCAGGACAACCGCCTCGATCTGGCCATTGGTGCATTCTCCACACGCATGAGCGGTCTGGTGTACATGCCGCTGTACCGTGAACAGCACTGGCTGTATTGCAGCAGCCGTCACCCGTTGTTCAACGAGCGGCGGATTCCCGAGCAGGTCATCACTCAGCAACGCATGGTCGGTCGGGGCTACTGGAGCCAGGCCGAACTGGCGCGCCACGGTTTCAAACACAGTGCTGCGACGGTAGAAAGTATGGAAGCGCAGCTGATTCTGGTGCTGTCCGGCGCCTACATCGGCTACCTGCCGGAGCACTACGCCCAGGCCTGGGCCGACAAGGGCGACCTGCGGGTGCTGCTGCCGGCGACCTTCGGTTATCAGGCGCCGTTTTCCATGATCATGCGCCGTGGCCGCAGCCGCGAGCCGCTGATCCAGACTTTCCGCGATCTGCTCAAAGCGCAGCTCAATCAGGCATAAGCACATGTCCAGACCCCAATGCCCGCGCTGCCTGCGCCCACAAACCCATTGCCTGTGCCCGCTGATCCCCAGCCTCGACAGCCGCACCCGGGTGTTGCTGTTGCAGCACCCGAGCGAGGTCAGCCACGCGCTCAACACAGCACGGCTGGCGGCGCTCGGTTTGAACAATGCCGAACTGATTGTCGGCGAGGTGTTCAAGGATCTGCCCGCGCTGCTGAACCGGCCGGGCTATCAGGCGCGGTTGCTGTTCCCGGCGGATGATGCGCAGCCGATGCAGGCGTACACCGCGTCCGATGAACCGCTTCTGCTGGTGGTGCCGGACGGCACGTGGCGCAAGGCGCGCAAGATGTTGCACCTCAATCCGCTGCTGGCGGCGTTGCCACGGGTGACGCTGGCCGAGGGCGGGGTTTCCCGGTATCGGCTGCGCAAGGCACCGGGGCCGGGGGCGTTGTCGACGATTGAGGCGATTGTGCAGACGTTGCAGACGCTGGAAGCACCAGCCTCTTTCGAGCCGTTGCTCAAGCCGTTCGAGGCGTTGATCGAGGGGCAGATTGCGGCGATGGGGGAGGAGACTTTCCAAAAGAATCACGGAGGCTGATCGCACTCGCCCTGATCGTTCCCACGCTCCGCGTGGGAATGCCGCCCGGGACGCTCCGCGTCCCTTCGCGACGGTGACGCAGAGCGTCACTGGATGCATTCCCACGCAGAGCGTGGGAACGATCAAAAATCCGGTTAATTATCAGCGCTCGCGCATCGCTTCGGTCCGGGCCTTGAGCACCGGTTTGAGCAGGTAATCCAGCACGCTTTTCTCCCCGGTAATGATGTCCACCGTCGCCACCATCCCCGGAATGATCAGCAGCGGTTTCACATCCCCGCCCAAATGGTTTTTGTCGGTGCGCACCTGGATCAGGTAGAAGCTGTTGCCCTTGTCGTCGGTGATGGTGTCGGCACCGATCAGCTCCAGCCTGGCGCTGAGCCCGCCGTAGATCGTGTAGTCATAGGCACTGAACTTGACCATGGCTTTCTGGCCCGGATGCAGGAACGCCACGTCCTGCGGCCGGACCTTGGCTTCGATCAGCAGGTTGTCTTCCAGCGGCACGATTTCCACCATGTCGCTGCCCGGCTGCACCACGCCGCCGATGGTGTTGACCTTCATCTGCTTGATCACCCCACGCACCGGCGAGGTCACGGTGGTGCGGCTGACGCGGTCGTCGATGGCGATGCTCGACGCAGTGATTTTCGACAGGTCGGTGCGTTTCTCGTTGAGCTCCTTGGCCGCTTCGGAACGGAAGGTCTGTTCCGATTCGTCGATCTTGCTGCGGATCTCGGCGATGGCCGATTCGGCGCGGGGAATCGCCAGGGTCGTGGCATTCAACGAACCGCGAATTTCCACGGCGCTGCGCTTGAGCCGCAGAATCTCCACCGGCGACACGGCACCGGTCTTGACCAGCGGTTCGGACATGTTCATTTCCTGATTGACCAGCGCCAGGCTCGAACTGTACTGGCTGGCTTTCGAGCGAAACTCCGCCAGTTCCTGGGTTTTTTGCCTCAGTTGTTCCGACAGTGTCCGCTGCTCGCTGGCCAGCCGCCGTTGCCGTTGTTCATACAGCGCGCGCTCGTCCTCGGCCACTTGCGGAGCCTTGGCGATCACCTCGTCCGAAAGCTTGAACGGGCGGCCTTCGGCTTCGGCAGACAAGCGTTCGACCTGCGCGGTCAGGGCATAACGATCGGCCTCGCTCTCACCCTTGTTCGACAGAAACCGCGTGTCATCCAGACGCAGCAAGGTGTCGCCCTTGCTGACCATTTGCCCTTCACGCACGAAGATCTCGGTGACGATCCCGCCTTCGAGGTTCTGGATCACCTGGACCTTGCTCGACGGAATCGCCTTGCCTTCGCCCATCGTTACTTCCTGGAGCACCGCGAACTTGGCCCAGACCAGCGCACTGATCAACAGCGCTGCCGCCAGCCACACGGTGATGCGCGACCAGCGCGGTGCGTCCTGCAACGAGGCGCCGGCGGTTTCCGGCATGAATTCGGCTTCGGCGCTTTTGCCGAAACTGTCGAAGTAACCGCGCGGTTTTGAAGAAGACGAAGCAGACATGGGGCAACTCCTAGACCGCTGCCGAGCCGACCCGGCCCTTGCGCAGTGCATCGATGACCGCTTCTTTCGGACCGTCGGCGACGATCCGGCCGTTGTCCAGTACCAGCAACCGGTCCACCAGACTCAGCATCGAGGTGCGGTGGGTGACCAGCAGCAAGGTTTTGCCCTGCACCCAGCCGTGCAGCTTCTGGCGCAGGACGTCTTCACTGCTGTTGTCCATGGCGCTGGTGGGTTCGTCGAGCAGCATGATCGGCGGGTCGAGCAACAGCGCCCGGGCCAGCAGCACCGCTTGGCGCTGGCCACCGGACAGCAGTTGACCGCGCTCACCCACCGGCCGATCGAAGCCTTGCGGATGCTGGCGGGCCAGTTCGGTGACGCCGGTCAGTTCGGCGACTTCGAGCATCCGCGAATCGCTGATGTAGCGAGCGCCGAGGGTCAGGTTGTCACGCAGGCTGCCGGCCAGCAGCGGCAGGTCGTGGGCGACATAACCGATTTGCTGGCGCAGGTCGGCGACGTCCAGTTGCCGCAGGTCGAGGTTGTCGAGCAGCAATTGGCCTTCTTCCGGTTCGTAGAACCCCATCACCAGCCGCGCCAGGGTGCTTTTGCCCGAGCCGCTGCGACCGATGATGCCGATCCGTTCGCCGGGTTTGACGCTGAAGCTGACGTTGCTCAGGGCCGGGGCGTTCTGGCCGTTGTAGTGGAAGGTCACTGCGTTGGCGTCCAGCGCGCCTTGCAGTTGCGTGCGCTCCAGCGGCCGCTGTTTGCCGTCGCGCTCCTGGGGCAGGGACATCAGCGCGTCGGTGCTTTTCATGGTCAGTTGCGCTTGCTGATAGCGGGTAATCAGCCCGGCGATCTGGCCCAACGGGGCGAGCACGCGGCTGCCGAGCATGTAACTGGCCACCAGCGCACCGACGCTGAGGTTACCGGCGATGATGCTGTAGACACCGGCCACAATCGTCGCCATTCCCGAAAATTGCTGGATGAACAGCGTGCCGTTGGTGGCCAGCGCCGAGAGATTGCGCGCATGGCTGTCGAGGCGGGTGAGGGCGCCGTGGGTGCTTTCCCATCTGTGCTGGCGCTCGCTTTCGGCGCTGCACGCCTTGAGGGTTTCCAGGCCGCCGAGGGTTTCGATCAGCAATGCCTGACGCTCCGCGCCGAGGCTCAGGCTTTTCTGCACGGTATCGCGCAGACGGGCCTGAATGATCATCGCGAACACGATCGTGATCGGAAACGCCAGCAGCGGAATCACCACCAGCCAGCCACCGAGCAGGCCGATCACCACCAGCATCAACACCACGAAGGGCAGGTCGATCAGGCTGGTCAGGGTCACGGCGGTGAGAAATTCCCGCAGGCCCTGAAAGTCGTGAATGCTCTGGGCGAATCCGCCGATGGTCGCCGGCCGGGCCTTCATCGCCATGCCGGTGATGCGCTCGAATAAAGTCGCGGAAAGGATCACGTCGGTCTTCTTGCCGGCGGTGTCCAGCAGGTGCGCGCGCACCACCCGCAGCACCAGTTCGAAACCGGTGCCGATCAACAACCCGATCGCCAGCACCCACAGGGTCGATGTGGCCTGATTCGGCACCACGCGGTCGTAGGTCTGCATGACGAACAGCGGCACCATCAGGCCCAGCAGGTTGATCAGGAAACTGGCGAGGATCGCGTCGCTGTACAGCCATTTCGACAGCTTCAGGGTGTCGCGAAACCACGCCTGCACTCGTGGCACCAAAGGCGAGCGCAGGTCTTCCAGTTCATGCCGGGGACGGGCGAACAGGGCCTGGCCGCTGTAGTGTTCGGTGAGTTCTTCACGACTGACCCATTGCTCGCCGCCGTCGGCTTCACTCGGCAGAATCAGCGCCTTGCCGTCTTCGGCAAACCGCCGCAGCACTGCCGTACGCCCATTGCCCAGCAGCAACAGCACCGGCAGGTTGAGCGTTGAAATGTCGTTGAGTTCCCGGCGCAGCAAGCGCGCCTGCAACCCGGCCCGGGCTGCGGCGCGGGGCAGCAGGTCCAGGCTCAGGCGTTGTTTGTCCAGGGGCAGGCCGGCGCTCAGGCTGGCGCGACTGACCGTCGCGCCATGGAGTTTGCAGAGGATCAACAGACCGTCGAGCAACGGGTCATCGAAGCTCAGCCGCGGATCGATCCCGGTGTTACCGGGTTGCATGCTGGTCATATTGATCGCTCCCGTTGAACTGGCTCGGCTATCCACATCAACCCTGTGTTACTGCGAGGCGTTCAACCGTACTGATCGTTCCCACGCTCTGCGTGGGAATGCAGCCCGTGACGCTCCGCGTCACTGGACGCGGAGCGTCCCCAGAGGCATTCCCACGCGGACGGTTCGACGCCTCGACGTGGGAACGATCAGGTTGCGGCCTTCGGCAGCGCCCGCACGCGGAACTACTTCAGTTCAGGCAAGCGCGCTTCGTTCTTCACCTCGGTCGCGGCTATCGCATCGGCCGGCAGCACGATCCGCTGCTTGTTCAGCAACTGGCCCATGTTCGCCAGCACGCGGTACATCGAATATTCCTCGGTGTAGCGGATTTCGGTGTAGCGACGGTTGGCGTTGTACAGCTCGTTTTCACTGTCGAGCACGTCCAGCAGGGTGCGCTGGCCGAGGCCGAACTGATCCTGATACGCGGCGCGCACGCGCTTGGTGGTCTCGGCGTATTCGCGGGCGGTCGGGGTCTGTTTCTTGGCGTTGACCATGGCGTTCCAGGCCAGGTGAATGTTCTCGTTGAGCTGACGCAGGGCGTTGTTGCGGATGTCCATCGCCTGGTTGATCTGATGCGCATCGGAGGCCAGCCGCGCCTTGTCGCTGCCGCCACGGAACAGGTTGTAGTTCATCACCACACCGACCCGCCATTCGTTGTCATGGCCCTCGTCGCCCTGCACGTTGTTGTTGGCGCCAACCGCGGCTTCGGCATCGAAGCGTGGATAGAACGGCGACTTGGCGACTTCGTACTGGCTCTCGGCCGATTGCACGTCGGCCTGGGCGGATTTCAGATACGGGTTGTTCTCGACCATGCTCTGCTGGGCTTCAGGCAGGGTGGCGGGCAACTCGCCACGGGTCGAGGCGGGCGTTTCCAGCTCATCGGGCATGCGCCCGACCACGCTGTAGAAGTTCGATTCGGCGTCCGCCAGGTCGACTTCGGCGGTGTCGAGGTTGTTCTGCGCCAGCGCCTTACGGGCAACCGATTGATCGGAGTCGGCGGTGCTGCCCACGCCGCGCTCGGTACGCAGGCCGATCTGGTCGTTGACGCGCAAGTGCGCCTGCAGGTTGTTCTTGGCCAGGGTCACCAGTTCACGGCGCTTGAGCACTTCGAGGTAGACCTCGATGGTGCGCAGGGCCAGGTCCTGAGCGGTGCCTTGCGCGTAATACGCGCGCGAGTTGGAAACGCCCTTGGTGCGTTCGACTTCGTTGGCAGTGTTGAAACCGTCGAACAGCATCTGCCGCAGACGCAGCTCGGACTGGGTGTAATTGAGGATTTCGGTGTGGTGGTTACCGAAGGCCCGGGTGTTGGTGTTGTCGCTGTAGCCACGCCCGTAAGCAGCGTTCAGATCCACCGACGGATAGAAGCCGCCCTTGGCGACCTTCACTTGTTCATCAGCCGACAGACGCGCATCCACGCGTGAGGCAAGTTCCGGGTGGGTGGCGAGAGTGCTCTGGATCGCTTCGGTGAGGTTCATGGCCTGTGCCTGGGAAGTGCAAGCCATGGCCAGCAAAACCGCGCTGCAGAGGGGGGTTAGTACGCGCATGGGTGCATCTCCCTGAGTCCTGATGGTGTTTCGCTGTCGCCAATTTATTGACGATATTTTTAGTAAAAAGCGTTTCATGCCTGTAACAACAGAGCTAAGAACATCCTGAAGCGTAGCTAAGAAAAAATTTTCATATGGGTTATGCCAAAAAAAACTTATGCGGTTCGCCAAATCCAGCACATTGTTCCACTCGAAAGCCTTTGTTTTATGCGCGTTAGGGAGCACAGAAAGGCTTGAGGAAAGTTCCACTCACTTTGCGACATACGGCGAAGTACTGCTAAAGGGGAGGGACGCGTAGCGGCTGATGAGCGACAGTTTTTTGTCACTCGGGTGATTCACCACCGTTACGTAGCGCTAGTGGGAATGCAGCATTGAACAGAGACTCCAACTGCTTGATGGCATTGGCGTTTCTGGATTTGTGCAACCTGCGAAACGAACTGTCGAGGTGCGAGCGTCGCCCCGACAACCCGCTTGAGCCATGGGCTGCTTCGCGAACCAGCGCCGACGGTGGTCGGCAGCGGAGGAATGCACATGGCAACGCTCATCGGGATCGTCACTAAAGTCATTGGTCAGGTTTTCGCTCAATCGGCAGACGGCAGTCGGCGCCCATTGGTCGAAGGTGATCGTCTGTTTGCAGGCGATCAATTGATCACCGGAGCAGAAGGGGCGGTTGCCGTCCATCTGCAAAATGGCCAGGAACTGACCCTCGGTCGCGACAGCAGCCTGACCATGAGCGGCCAGTTGCTGGCCGATCAGGCCGCCCACGTCAATGCCCCGGAAGCGGTGACCCCGAGCGAGTCGCAACTGACCGACGTCGAACAGATTCAGAAAGCCATTGCCGCCGGCGATGACCCGACTCAAACCGCCGAAGCGACGGCGGCCGGCCCCGGAGCCACCGGTGGCGTGCCGGGCGCGCTGGGCGGCGGCCACAGTTTTGTGTTGCTGACCGAAGTGGCGGGCCGGGTCGATCCGGTCATCGGTTTCCCGACGGCCGGGTTCAACGGCATTCCGGAGTTTCCCGAAGAGCGGCATAACGCCGTGATCGACAATGGTGACGGCCAGGCCGCCCCGATTGTTCCGCCACCACCGCCGGTCAACAACCCGGTGACCCTCGGCGGCCTGTCCGTACCCGGCGGCGAATTGACCCTCAACGAAGCCAATCTGCCCGACGGTTCCGCTGCCAACCCTGGCGCGCTGACCCAGACCGGCAGCTTCACGGTGTCGGCGCCGGATGGCCTGAGCAGCCTGAGCATCGGTGGCATCAACGTGATTGTCGGTGGCGTGCCGATCGGTTTCCCGCAATCGATCACCACGCAACTGGGCAACACCCTGACCATCACCGGCTACAATCCGGCCACCGGCACGGTCAGCTACAGCTACACCCTCAACGGCAACGAAACCCACGCGGCGGGCGACGGTGCCAATAACCTCAGCGAACAATTCACCGTGATCGCCGGCGACAGCAATGGCGACACCGCGACCGGCACGCTGGACGTCAACATCACCGATGACGTGCCGAAAGCGTTCGATGACCAAAATGGCACGGCAACAGAGACTCAACTGACGCTGACCGGCAATGTGCTGACCAACGACGTGCAAGGCGCCGACCGCGTACCAGTCGGCGAGAACGCCGGTCCGATCACGGCGGGTACATTCACCGGGACTTACGGCACGCTGGTGCTGAATGCCAACGGCACCTACACCTACACCCTCAACACCAACGATGCGGACTTCAAAAACCTGCACGGCGGCGGCAATGGCACCGAGACCTTCACCTACACCATCACCGACGCCGACGGCGATACCAGCACCGCGAACCTCGTCTTGCAGGTCCACAACAACGACGATCCGGTGATCATCAATGGCCTCGACGTCAACGGTGGCGAACTCACCGTCTACGAAAAAAACCTCGGCGACGGCAGTGCGCCGGATTCGGCGGCCCTGACCCAGAGCGGCTCCTTCACCATCACCGCGCTGGACGGCGTCACCACGCTGACCATCGGCGGCATCGCCGTGGTCACCAATGGCGTAGCCGCAGGTTTTCCGCAATCCATCGTCACGCCGTTGGGCAGCACGCTGACCATCACCGGTTTCAACGCGGCCACCGGCGTCGTCAGCTACAGCTACACCCTGGTCGACAACGAAGCGCATCCAAACGCCAACGGTGCCAACGTGCTGAACGAGCAGTTCGCTGTGACCGTGGTCGATGACAACGGCACCACCGCCAACGCCACGCTGGACGTGAACATCGTCGACGACCTGCCAAAAGGCGTGGACGACAGCAACGCCGGGACTGCCTCGGAAACCAACCTCACATTGACTGGCAACGTGCTGACCAACGACGTGCAAGGCGCCGACCGCGTGCCGACCGGCCCCAATGCCGGCCCGATCACGGCGGGCACTTTCACCGGGACTTACGGCACGCTGGTGCTGAATGCCAACGGCACCTACACCTACACCCTCAACACCAACGATGCGGACTTCAAAAACCTGCATGGCGGCGGCAATGGCACCGAGACCTTCACCTACACCATTACCGACGCCGACGGCGATACCAGCACCGCGAACCTCGTCCTGCAGATCCACAACAACGACGATCCGGTGATCATCAATGGCCTCGACGTGAATGGTGGCGAACTCACCGTCTACGAAAAAAACCTCGGCGACGGCAGTGCGCCGGATTCGGCGGCCCTGACCCAGAGCGGCTCCTTCACCATCACCGCGCTGGACGGCGTCACCACGCTGACCATCGGCGGCATCGCCGTGGTCACCAATGGCGTAGCCGCAGGTTTTCCGCAATCCATCGTCACGCCGTTGGGCAGCACGCTGACTATCACCGGTTTCAACGCGGCCACCGGCGTCGTCAGCTACAGCTACACCCTGGTCGACAACGAAGCGCATCCAAACGCCAACGGCGCCAACGTGCTGAACGAGCAGTTCGCCGTGACCGTGGTCGATGACAACGGCACCACTGCCAACGCCACGCTGGACGTGAACATCGTCGACGACCTGCCAAAAGGCGTGGACGACAGCAACGCCGGGACTGCCTCGGAAACCAACCTCACATTGACTGGCAACGTGCTGACCAACGACGTGCAAGGCGCCGACCGCGTGCCGACCGGCCCCAATGCCGGCCCGATCACGGCGGGTACATTCACCGGGACTTACGGCACATTGGTGCTGAACGCCAACGGGACCTACACCTACACCCTCGACACCAACGATGCGGACTTCAAAAACCTGCACGGCGGTGGCAACGGCACCGAGACCTTCACCTACACCCTGACCGATGCCGACGGCGACACCAGCACCGCCAACCTGGTGCTGAACATCCACAACAACGACGATCCGGTGGTCCTCAACGGCCTCGACGTGAATGGCGGCGAACTCACCGTCTACGAGAAAAACCTTAGCGACGGCACCAGCCCCAACATTCCGGCCCTGACCCAGAGCGGCACCTTCACCGTCACCGCGCTCGACGGTCTGCAGACCCTGACCGTGGGCGGCATTGCCGTGATCACCAACGGCGTCGCGGCCGGGTTCCCGCAATCGGCGGTCACGCCGCTGGGCAGCACGCTGACCATCACCGGATACGACCCGGCCACCGGCGTTGTCAGCTACAGCTACACCCTGGTCGATAACGAAACCCACCCGAACGCCAACGGCGCCAACAGCCTCACCGAGAACTTCAACGTGGTGGCGACCGACACCGATGGCAGCACCGCCACCGGGCAGATCAACGTCAACATCATCGACGACCTGCCGACCGCCAAGCCTGACGCAACGTCAGTGCAGGAGGGCGGCACCGTCAGCGGCAACGTGCTGGACAACGACATCGGCGGCGCCGACGGCCCGGCTGTCAGCGGTGCCGTGGTCGGCGTGCGCGCCGGATCCGACACCTCGACCTCAGCCATCGGCGGCCTCAACAGCAACATCAACGGCACCTACGGCTACCTGACCCTCGACGCCAACGGCAACGCGGTCTATCACAGCAACCCGAATGCCGTGAGCGGCCCGGGTGCGGTGGATGTATTCGTGTACACCGTGCGCGATTCCGATGGCGATGAAAGCACCACCACTATCACCATCGACGTCTACAACAGCTGCCTCAAAGCGGTCAGCGACAACGACGTCACCGTGTACGAAAAAGCCCTCGACCTGACCAAGGACGGCCAGGATCTGGCCGCCGGCACGGTCACCGGCAGCGATCCGGCCAGCACCGGGGAAACAGCGTCCGGCACGCTGGTCGGCTCGGTCACCGGCGCTGTAGGTGCGATCAGCTATGCGCTGGTCGGCAGCGCCACCGGCAACTACGGGCAGATCGTGCTCAACCCCGACGGCACGTACACCTACACCCTGACCTCACCGGCCAGCACCACCCCGCACGCCGATGACGGCGCCAACACCCTGACCGAAACCTTCACCTACCAGGCCACCGATTCGCTGGGCAACGTCGTCACCAGCACCATCGTGGTCAACATCGTCGATGACGTACCGAAGGCGATCAACGACAGCAACGCCAGCACCGCGTCGGAAACCCTGTTGACCCTCAACGGCAACGTGCTGACCAACGACGTGCAAGGCGCCGACGTGGTGGCGACCGGTCCGAATGCCGGCCCGATCACTCCCGGCACCTTCACCGGCACTTACGGCACTCTGGTGCTGAACGCCAACGGCACGTACACCTACACCCTCGACACCAACGACGCAGACTTCAAAAACCTGCACGGCGGCGGCAACGGCACCGAGACCTTCACCTACACCCTGACCGATGCCGACGGCGACACCAGCACCGCCAACCTGGTGCTGAACATCCACAACAACGACGATCCGGTGGTCCTCAACGGCCTCGACGTGAATGGCGGCGAACTCACCGTCTACGAGAAAAACCTCAGCGACGGCACCAGCCCCGACATCCCGGCGCTGACCCAGAGCGGCACCTTCACTGTGACGGCCCTCGACGGTCTGCAAACCCTGACCGTGGGCGGCATTGCCGTGATGACCAACGGCGTCGCCGCAGGCTTCCCGCAATCGATCGTCACTCCGCTGGGCAGCACGCTGACCATCACCGGTTACAACCCGGCTACCGGCGTGGTGAGTTACAGCTACACCCTGGTCGATAACGAAACCCACCCGAACGCCAACGGCGCCAACAGCCTCACCGAGAACTTCAACGTGGTGGCGACGGACACCGATGGCAGCACTGCGACCGGGCAAATCAACGTCAACATCATCGATGACTTGCCGACCGCCAAGGCCGACACCGGCTCGGTGGCGGAGGGCGGCACGGTCAACATCAGCGTGTTGGGCAATGATGTCAGCGGTGCCGATGGTGCGGCCGTCGTGGTCGGCGTGCGTGCCGGCAGTGACACTGCGACCTCGGCCATCGGCGGGCTCAACAGCAACATCAACGGCAGCTACGGTTACCTGACCCTCGATGCGGCCGGCAACGCGGTCTATCACAGCAACCCGAACTCGGTGAGCCCGCCGGGCGCCACCGACACGTTCACCTACACCATCCGCGACAGTGACGGCGACGAAAGCACCACCACCATCACCGTCAACGTCGCCGACAGCAAACTCGTGGCCTCGACCGATCAGGACGTGACCGTCTACGAAAAAGCCCTCGATCTGACCAAGGACGGCCAGGATCTGGCCCCCGGCACGGTCACCGGCAGCGATCCTTCCAATACCGGCGAAACTGCCAGCGGCACATTGGTCGGTTCGGTCAGCGGCGGCAGCGGGGCGATCACCTACACCCTGGTCGGCAGCGCCACCGGCACTTACGGGCAGATCCAGCTCAACGCCGACGGCACCTACACCTACACCCTGACCTCGGCGCCGAAAACCACGCCGAACGCCAACGACGGGCCGAACACCCTGAGCGAAAGCTTCACCTACAAAGCCACCGATGCGCTGGGCAACAGCACCACCAGCACCCTCGTGGTCAACATCGTCGACGACGTGCCCAAAGCGGTAGCGTCGGATCGTTCGGTGGCGGCGGTGGAGATCGACTCCAACATCCTCATCGTCCTCGACATCTCCGGCAGCATGGCCGACGCCTCCGGCGTACCGGGCCTGTCGCGGCTGGACCTGGCCAAGCAGGCGATCAGTGCCTTGCTCGACAAGTACGACGATCTGGGTGATGTGAAAGTGCAGCTCGTCACCTTCAGCAGCAACGCCACCGACCGCACTTCGGTGTGGGTCGATGTCGCCACGGCCAAGACCCTTCTGGCCGGCCTGAGTGCGGGCGGCGGCACCAACTACGATGCGGCCGTGGCGACCATGTACAACGCGTTCAACACCTCCGGCAAACTCACCGGGGCGCAGAACGTCGGCTATTTCTTCTCCGACGGCAAACCCAACGAGGGTGACATCGGCACCGCCGACGAGGCGACGCTCAAGGCGTTCCTCGATGCCAACAACATCAAGAACTACGCGATCGGCCTGGGCAGCGGCGTGAGTAACGCCAACCTCGATCCGCTGGCCTACGACGGCATCACGCACACCAACACCAATGCGGTGGTGGTCACCGATCTCAACCAGCTCAACTCGGTGCTCTCCGGCACTGTCGAGGGTGCGCCGGTCACCGGTTCGCTGCTGGGCGAGGGCGGCACGTTCGGCGCGGATGGCGGGTTCATCAAGTCCATCGTGGTCGACGGCACCACCTACACCTATGACCCGAAAGCCAACGGCGGCCAGGGTTCACTGGTCGCCAGCGGCGGCGCCAACCACGGCACCTTCAACACGGTAAACAACACCCTGAGCATCGCCACCAACAACAGCGGCACCCTGGTGGTCAACCTCGACACCGGCGACTACAGCTACACCTCGCAGAAAACCACCAGCGTGGTGATCACCGAGAACATCGGCTTCACCCTCAGCGACAACGACGGCGACCTCGCCAGCTCGACCCTGACCGTGAAAGTGATCCCCAACGCGCCTCCGGTGGCGGTGGACGACCACATCATCACCAACGTGCTGTCGGGCAATATCGTGGTGCCGGGCGAACTGCTGCTGGCCAACGACACCGATCCGAACGGCGACACCCTCAACGCCACGCCAACCTCGTTCAACACCGGCTGGATCTCCAAATCGGCAGACTTCACCGGCACTGGCGCGATCAGCTTCACCGGCACCAATGCCAACACCGCCGCCAACCAGAACCTGGCCAACGTGCGCAATGCGTTCAGCGCCAACGCCGCGACCATGACCGCCGTGCTGGTGGTCAGCGGTTACCTCGGTGCGGTGACCAACACCAACGCCAACGATGAAGACCGCATCACCGTCAACCTGCGCCAGGGCGAAACCCTCAACCTGGACCACAACCTGGCGGCCGGTCACATCACCATGGAGTACTCGATCAACGGCGGCGCGTACATCGCCCTCGCGGACGGCCAGACCCTGACCGCGACGTCCGACGGCGTCTATCAGATCCACATCACCAACATCACCAACACCACGGGCAGCAACGCCAATGCGGCGGAGAACTACCAGCTGACCATGACCCTCAACTACGCCGGGGCCCAAGACATCACCCCGGACTACCACGGCACCTACACCGCCAACGACAACCATGGCGGCAGCGATACGGCGAACGTGACCATCAGCTACCAGGACGGCCACACCCTCACCGGCACTTCGGGCGATGACGTGCTGGTGGCCGGCACCGGTGACAACATTATCAATGCCGGAGACGGCAACGATGTGCTGACCGCAGGCTCCGGCAATAACGAACTGCACGGCGGCGCCGGCAACGACTTGCTCTACAGCGGCCCGGGCAACGACCTGCTCGACGGTGGCAGCGGCATCGACACCGCCAGCTACGCCCATGCGACCGCCGGGGTGACGGTCAACCTCGGCCTGCTCGGTGCGCAAAACACCATTGGCGCCGGGACAGACACCCTGACCGGCATCGAAAATCTGGTCGGCTCGAACTTCAACGACACCCTGACCGGCGACAACAATAACAACGTCATCAACGGTGGCCTGGGCAACGACATCCTCAACGGCGGCGGGGGCGATGACCTGCTGATCGGCGGGATGGGCAACAACACCCTGACCGGCGGGCCGGGCGCCGACACCTTCCAGTGGCTCAAGGGCAACAGCGGCCATGACCTCGTCACCGACTTCACCCCCGGCACAGACAAGCTCGACCTGTCGCAACTGCTGCAAGGTGAAAACGGCACGGCGGCGTCACTGGATGACTACCTGCACTTCACCGTCACTGGCAGCGGCGCTTCGGTGGTCACCACCATTGACGTCAGCGCCATGGCCGGTGCTACGCCGACTCAGACCATTGACCTGGCGGGCGTCAACCTGGCCAGCCATTACGGCGTGACACCGGGGGCGGGCGGAGTGATTGCCGGCGGGCATGACACGGCGACCATCATCAACGGGATGTTGAATGATCATTCGTTGAAGGTGGACACGGTGTGAGCCGGGGCTGAGATGACAAAACCCGCCGCCCCGAGTGATCGGGGCAGCGGGTTTTTCTTTGCTCAGGTTATAGCGGCGCTTCTGCTTTCAACTCCACATCATCCAGCACCCGATTTACCGCCAGTTCCGCCAGCATGATCAGCTGCCCGATGCCCAGCAGCACGTGCCGTTGCGGCGCATCGATCATCCCGGCGAAATCGCTGGCCATGGTTTTGGCCGAGGTCAGAGTTTCGCAGGCGTCTGCCAGCAGCTCTTCGCTCGGGATGCCGGGGGCGATGAGGTAGCGGGTATTGGGTTTGAGCAGCGGTTTTCGGGGGAGCAGCGGATTGAGGTAATGATCGAGGGCGCGTTCGGCGGCTTCGTGGAATTTCTTGGAATCGAGGGTTTCGTAGGGGGAAGTCGAATCGACTTCCGGCGGGTTTGGCGTGGGTTTGACCATGGATAAAGCCTCTAGAGTAGTGGAGGCGCCACGCTTCGCTGCTAAACGAAAGAGGTGGCGGCCGTACGCGGGTTAGCAGACCAGGACTCTAGAACCCGGCGCACCGAAGTGCCCCACGCAAAGCCGCCATAACGTGAACTGACAGGCGTGAGCCTGATCACGAACGAACGGCATTGTGCGTCTAGAGTAGATCCGGGCTGCTAAACCCGATCGCTGTTTTTCAGCGACCGCCAAACAATAGAGCCCGCCCTCAAGGCGCACAAGCCGGCGGATTCTGGCGGATGCGTAGGCAAAGGCGCAAGGTTATGTAGCTTTGCGGACATAAGTTTCAACACTCTTCAACGAGGGTTTCCGAAGGCTCGGAAACGACAAAACCCGCACTCCCCCTTGAAAGGAAGTGCGGGTTTTCATAGTGGGGACTGGTAAATAAATGCGTCCCCTTTTATTCCGAGGTTTTTGCAGCTCTCAGAATGGGATCAAGCACCATGCGCCAATTAAGATATCATCATATCGACTACCGTAAGTAAAACCAGTTTGCTGCATGACATAGTTGAGATACGGGGCATCGGGGGGTCGAGCACACGCCCAATATTCGGATGCCCTTGGCACTGGGGCAAAATAAACACGGGAGAGATCACGACTTACCTGTGTTCCGTGCGTTGAAATGCCTCCAAGAGACTGCATCCATGCAATCGCTGTTGCGCTGGAAGTTCGCTGCTCATTTATAACAAGACGGAAGATATTGCTCACAACAACTCGGTATTGAACACTGTTTTGCAGGGCGTCAGTGACCGTAATCGTTGTTGTGCCACGGCGGTTGCCTACAACTTTTCCGCTTTGATCCACAGAAGCGACCAAGGGAGCAAGCGACGAGTAAGTGTAGGGTTTTTTTCCTCCCTGAGCTTGCCGAACTTCTGTGTTTCCAACAGAGTCTTGTCCAGTTTTTGGCCAACCATCGTACTTCACAGAAAAACCGTCCAAATTCATGTCGCTGGTTTTAATCGAAAGAGGGGCCACTACGGTGAAGTCCCACGCTGCCGAAGTCGCCCCATCTCCATACAACGCCTTGGCGGTGAAGCTGTGAGGCGCTACGGTCAGGTCGGTCACTGTCAGCCTCCAGATCCCGGTCGTCGGATCGGCGGGAGGCTGCCCTTTGGACGTCGTGCCATCGAATACCTCGACCTTCTGGTTCTCGGCGGCCGTGCCGATGAGCGTCACGCTGGTTTTGACGGTGACGCCGCCGTCGGGGATTTCGACGCCTTCGGAATCCTCCGCTCGGGTGATGACCGGTTTTACATCCGGGATAGCCTTGACCGTATAGGTTCGCAGCGGGAAGGACACCGCTTCGGCTTCGGTCAGACTCCCCCCCAACCCGGCCTTGAGTTCGAGGGTGAACGGCGTGTCATGCTTGAGCCCCTGAAGTTCGTTCAAGATCGCTGCGGGAGTGTTGTAATCGTAGTGACTCGTGATCCAGTCTGGATTGGTTTTAGATCCTGGCGGTGTCCAGAGCAATTTTTCGTACGTGTCGCCATTGGCCAATGTGCCTTTGATCCACAGCCACACATATTGATTCAGGGCAATCAGTGGCCAGTTGGGGGCGCGAAAAGTGGCGGCAGTTTTGATCACACTCAGATCCAGCTCTGGTCCGTCGCCGCCGTTGGCCGCCTGAAGGATCTTCGGCACGTTCGACTGATTCAACTCCAGTGCCTTTACCGCCAAGGGGAGGACATCCGACGGTAACGGCTCACCGCTGCCGCGTTTCACCGTGTATCTGACCGTCACCGCTTTGTTCAGGTTGAAAGCCACCACGCTCTTGGCCAGCGGTATCTCCTGCGCCCCGAGCACGGTGACGGTTTTTTCCGGCGCCGTGTGTGAGCCTCCTGCTGGTGTGCCCGCCGCACCGGTCCAGGTGGCAATGATTTTGTCACCGAGCTGCATGCCGGCGTAATCCACAATGGCGGTCAGGGCATCCTTGGCGTCA